>WFVQ01000268.1 GCA_015491585.1 Deltaproteobacteria bacterium | reverse complement strand
TCAGATGTGTATAAGAGACAGGCCATCGGCCTCGAAGACCAGGGTCTTCACCAGCCGTTGGGGAGCCACCTGGAGAAAGCCTGTGACCTCCTCCACCGTCCTCTTTCCTGGCGTGGCCACCTCCTGCATGGGCTCTTCGGGGCCATGGTCGGGCTCATATTCGGTGACCACCGGGGCCAGCTCCACGTTGGCGGCGTATGAACAGGAGGTGCAGGAGGCGATGGTGTCCTCGCCAGTGTCGGCCAGCACCATGAATTCGTGGGATGCGTGCCCCCCTATACTACCGGTGTCTGCCTCCACTGCCCTGAACTCCAGGCCGCAGCGCTGGAATATGCGGCAGTAGGCCTCATACATGGCCCGATAGGTGCGATCCAGCCCCTCCTCGTCCACGTCGAAACTGTAGGCGTCCTTCATGATGAACTCCCTGCCCCGCATAAGGCCGAAACGGGGCCTTATCTCGTCGCGGAACTTGGTCTGTATCTGGTAGAGGTTCAGGGGCAGATCGCGATAGGAGCGGACCTCCCTGCGGACCGTGTCACAGATCACCTCTTCGTGGGTAGGGCCGAGGCAGAAGGAGCGGTCGTGGCGATCCTTAAGGCGCAACAGCTCGGGGCCGTAGAGCTTCCAACGGCCACTCTCCTGCCAGAGCTCCGCCGGCTGCACCATGGGCATGAGCAGCTCCTGGGCGCCGGCGCGGTTCATCTCCTCGCGGATGATCTGCTCCACCTTGCGTATAGCGCGGAGCCCCAGGGGCAGATAGGTATAGAGGCCGGAGGCCACCTTCCTGATCATACCCGCCCTGATCATCAACTTGTGGGATACCACCTCCGCTTCCGCTGGACTCTCTTTCAGGGTGGGCAAAAAGAGCTTGGAATACCGCATGGAATACCTCCTCAGCAGATGGGCGGGAGACTCATCTCACCGGGCCGAGAGAGTCACCGCCATCCACGACTATTATCCCAAATAGGAACGCTGGCAACCTGCGCCGGCCGGGAAAAGGGAAGAGCCAATCTGGAAAGGCGCTGGAGATTGGAGGTCAAATGTACCGTTTTGCTTGGGCAATAATTAAGCAAGTTACTATTCGATTAGCAATTTATCGATTCATCTTCCGATTGTAAAGCCGGCTCTATCCTGGAGAGCTCCTCTTGCATCTGTTGTTCTGCCTGCCATAAATCGTAATTTAGCTGCATCCGGAGCCATAAACCAGGACCATTTCCTACGAATTTACCTATTCTTAGCGCCCTTCTTGGAGTAATCGGATGAGTACAGGACAATATTCTATGTAGTTGTTGACGAGAGATGCCAAGTCTCCTTGCCGCTTCGGAGACAGATATATCCAAGCTTGGAAGTACATCTTCCCGTAGGATCTCTCCAGGATGAACCGGAGCCCTTTTTAATGGGCGATTTGCAGTATATTCTCCCATAAGTACACCTCAATGATATTGCTCTAAATCAACTCTTAAAGCATGTTTCTTTTCCCACTCGAAAGTAATGCACCAAGGACCATTGACGTGAATACTGTATCGTTTTGGCCTTCCATGAAGACTATGAAAATTAAAACCGGGAATGTTTAACTCCATAAGACTCTCAGCCAAGTCTAATGCTTCAAGTCTTCTCAATATTCGCCTGTGCAGATCGGGTTGGATCTTGGCTGAATGACCGTTTTCAAACAATTCAGATAGCCCCTTATGCCTGAAACTTTTGATCATATTTGAAATGTATCATGGCCTGATACACTGTCAATTACCTTGTTACAATAAGTAGGGAAACAAGTCGAACAATTATTTTAAAAAAACCGTAGGCCTGAAAAAGGACGGTGGTCTCGCCAGGATTTTTCTATTATCTTGCATCCATATCCCGCGACCATGCTAATCTCTTCGATCAACCCCAAGGGAGGTGAACGGCCATGAAGATTTGTGCTTTTGGGGACATCCACATGGATTACGACGCAGCGGCGGCCGTGGCGGGGATCTCCGAGGCGGACCTCGTCATCATAACCGGAGACCTCACCAACTTCGGTCACCGCCGGGATGCCCAGCAGGTCCTCGACAACATAGGCGTGGAGAAGGAGCGCCTCCTGGCCCTCCACGGCAACCTCGATCATCCCGATGTCTCCCAACTACTGGAGGAACTCGGCATCGACCTGCATGGAAAGGGGATACTCCGCGGCGGGGTCGGTATCTTCGGCGTGGGAGGTTCCAACACAACCCCCTTCAACACGCCGTCGGAATACTCGGAGGAGGAGATCGCCCGCCTCCTGGAGCAGGGCTATGCCCAGGTGGAATCGGCCCCGGTGAAGATCATGGTGAGCCATACCCCGCCCGTAGACACCGCCTGTGACCGCATATCCAGCGGAGCCCATGTCGGGAGCGAGGCCGTCCGCCGCTTCATAGAGGAGAAACGGCCCGCCCTCTGCCTGACGGGCCACATCCACGAGGCCAAGGCGGTGGATCGGATCGGCGACACCTTGGTGATAAACCCAGGGATGGTCAAGGACGGGGGCTGGATACTCTGCCAACCCAAGGATGGAGGCTGGACCGGGGAGCTCATGGGCTGAGCCCGCCCCGGATCGCTATATACTCGGCCAGGGCCTCCTGCCAGGGCCGCAAGGTCCTGCCGGTAATGGCCCTGAGACGGCCGGTGTGCAGGACCGAGTAAGCCGGCCGCGGCGCCGGCCGCGGAAACTCCTCTGAGCCCACCGGCTCCACCCGGCTCGGGTCCCCTCCTGCCATGCGCACCGCCTCCTGGGCGAACTGGAACCAGCTACAGCAGCCGGAATTGACCACATGGACCACCCCCCTGCCCTCAGCCTCCATGAGCCAGATCAGGGCCTGGGCCAGGTCCGGCGTGTAGGTGGGCGACCCCACCTGATCGTCCACCACCCTGAGCCGCCCATGGCGTTGGAACAGACCGAGGATGGTATCGATGAAGTTGGGACCGTTCCTACCGAAAAGCCATGCGGTTCGGACGATGAGATAGCGGCAGCCCCCCTTCTCGACCGCCTCCTCGCCGGCCAGCTTGGATCTCCCATATG
>WFVQ01000267.1 GCA_015491585.1 Deltaproteobacteria bacterium | reverse complement strand
GTTATAGTCCATCTCTTCTATGAGCCTGTACGCGGCTTTTACGATCTCGAGGGTCTATGGCACGACGTGCCCAGGCTGGATCCGGCCACCGGAGATGCGGTGGAGAAAGGAGAGGAGTGATGGCTCCGGCAAGAGTCAGGCCTGTGATGTTGGTGATAATGGATGGATGGGGTTGGCGCGAAGAGGCCGACGGAAACGCAATACGCCTTGCTGAGACCCCTAATCTCGATAGGTACGGCAGGGAGTATCCCTTTACGCTTCTCGCGGCTGCGGGTAAGGACGTTGGGCTTCCCGAGGGGCAGATGGGCAATTCCGAGGTGGGGCATCTCAACTTGGGCGCCGGCCGCGTAGTCTATCAGGAGCTTACAAGGATCGACATGGCCATAGAGGACGGCTCGTTCTACCACAACGAGGTCCTCAACCAGGTCATGGACAGGGTCAAGGAGGCCGGATCCAACCTGCACGTCATGGGCCTGGTGTCGCATGGCGGAGTCCACAGCCAGATGGAACACCTCTTTGCCCTGGTCAGGATGGCGGCATCGAAGGGAATAGAGGGGTTCTATGTCCACGCCTTCCTCGATGGCAGGGACACACTGCCAAAGAGCGGAGCTGGCTATGTGGCAGAGCTGTTGGATTTCATGAAGGCCCAGGGGACCGGAAAGGTCGCCACCATCTCGGGCAGGTACTGGGCAATGGACCGTGACCGGAGATGGGACCGTGTGGAGCGGGCCTTCAGGGCCTTGGTGCTCGGCGAAGGGGAGCGCGCCACGGATCCGGTGGGGGCCATCGAGGCCGCATATGGCAAGGGGCAGACCGACGAGTTCGTGGAGCCCGTTGTGATAGTCGATGATGGCGGGGCCCCCCTTCCAAGGATCGGGGACAGGGACGGTGTCATCTTCTTCAACTTCAGGGCCGACCGTGCCAGGGAGCTCACCAGGGCCTTTACCGAGCCTGGATTCTCGGAGTTCGATGTCTCCTACCGCCCCAGCCTCCTCTCCTTCGTGACCATGACCCGGTACGACGAGTCCTTCGACCTGCCGGTGGCCTTTCCTCCCCATCACCTGGACATGATCCTTGGTGAGGTGGTATCGAAGGCCGGCCTCCGGCAACTCCGGATTGCCGAGACAGAGAAGTATGCCCACGTCACCTACTTCTTCAACGGCGGAGAGGAGAAGGAGTTTCCTGGCGAGGAGCGGTATTTGATCCCCTCGCCGCGCGAGGTGCCGACCTATGATCTGAAACCTGAGATGAGCGCGGAGGCCATTGCCTCTGAGCTCGTGGAACGGATGGATGGTGGAGACTACTCGTTGGTGGTGGTGAACTTCGCCAACGGCGACATGGTGGGGCACACGGGGATATTGGATGCGGCTGTCAAGGCGTGCGCCACGGTGGATAAGTGCGTTGGAAGGATAGTGGAGGCCTGGCGCGCATCTGGGGGCGCTGCGCTGGTTACCGCCGATCACGGCAATGCCGAGGTCATGACCGCGCCGGATGGCGGGCCGTCCACCGCCCACACCGTCAATCCTGTCCCCCTCTACCTGGTGGACGATCAGCGCAGGGATATGGCGCTGAAACAGGGGCGGCTGGGAGACGTGGCCCCGACCATACTTGAGATAATGGGTCTGGACATCCCGCCTGAGATGGAGGGTAAGAGCTTGCTGGGGGCGGAGTAGAGGTGATGAATCCGCTCTTGGAGCTGTCGGGCGTGACCAAGGTCTACAAGGTCTCTTCTGGATTCTTCTCTGCGCGGCGCCAGGAGGTGGTGGCAGTGGATTCGGTGGACCTGGCCGTGTGGCCCGGCGAGGTGGTCGGTCTCGTGGGAGAGAGCGGCTGCGGCAAGTCCACGTTGGCGAGGATGGCCCTTGGCCTCGAGGCCCCTGAGCAGGGCGAGGTGTGGTTCAAGGGGCGCCCCCTCGCCAGTCTGGACAAGGGGGGGCGGGCCAGGTTCAGACGGAGTGTGCAGATGGTCTTCCAGGATCCTATGTCCTCGCTGAATCCCAAGAAGACAATCTGGGCTACCCTGCGCGAGCCATTGGTGATCCACGGGATATGCAAGGGTGCCGCGTGCAGGGACGAGGCAGAGCGCCTCATGAGGGAGGTGGGCCTCGCTCCCCATCTCCTCGACCGTTATCCCCACGAGTTCAGCGGAGGCCAGCGCCAGCGCATAGGGCTGGCCAGGGCCCTGGCCACCAGACCGAGCCTGGTGGTGGCCGATGAGCCCACCTCCGCCCTGGACGTTTCCATCCAGGCGCAAGTGATAAACCTGCTCCTGGACCTCCACGAGTCGAGGGGCATTTCGTTCCTGTTCATCTCCCACGATCTGCCCCTGGTGCACTTCGTGAGCTCCAGGGTGTGCGTGATGTACAAGGGCAGGATAGTGGAGATATATCCATCCGGGAAGGCGGACGAGCTGGCCCACCATCCCTATACCAGCTATCTTATGGAGGCGGTCCCGGTTCCCGTTCCCGGCGCCATGAAAGGGGTCGAGGAGACGGTGGAGCGGGATGGAGGCCAGGTGTGGAGCGGGTGCAGTTACGGTCCATTCTGCGACCTTTCAACTGGGCAGTGCAGGAAGGAGCGTCCCCTACTCAGGGAGGTGGGTCAGGACCATTTCGTAGCATGTTTCGCCTTTTAGGCGTCAGGGAGGTGTGATGTCTTTCTCGATAGATCAACAGAGGCTGGGGAGGACCTTCGAGTTGCTCGCCTCTATCGACAGCCCCTCCAGGTACGAGGCCGAGGTGGCGAAGTTCGTGGCCTCGGAGCTGGAGGGGCTGGGGTGGACGGTAGTGGAAGATTCCTCCATGACTTCCACCGGTTCCCAGTGCGGCAATCTGGTTGCCAAGGCCAGGGACGATGGAGGCTCGACCCTATTTTTCAACGCCCATCTGGATACGGTGGAGCCGGGCCGTGGAGTGGAGGTGGTCTTCGAGAACGGAGTGTTCAGGAGCAAAGGGAACACCATCCTGGGCGGTGACGACAAGGCGGCCGTAGCCATAATGCTGGAAGTGGCCAGGGTGCTCAAGGAGCGGGGCGCCGCTTCTCTCCCCGTGGAGTTCCTGTTTACGGTGTGCGAGGAGATCGGCCTTCTCGGGGCCAAGGCCCTGGACACCTCGTTGCTCGACTCCCGTGCCGGCTATGCCCTGGATTCCACTGATCCTGACACCATCATAAACCAAGCCCCAGAGGCCATCAGGTTCAAGGTGACGGTCAAGGGCAAGGCCGCCCACGCAGGGCTCCATCCAGAGGAGGGAGTGAATGCGGTGATCGTCGCTGCAAAGGCATTGGCGCGGCTGGAGCTGGGCAGGCTTGATGAGGACACCACGGCGAATATCGGCGTGATCAGCGGTGGAGAGGCCACCAACATCGTGCCAGAGAGCGTGGTGATAGAAGGCGAGGCCAGGAGCCACAATGTTGAGAGGCTGCGGGAGGTGCAGGACTCCATACTCGGCACCTTCCACAGGGTGGTCATGGAAGAGCGGGAGCGGGCCTTGAAGCAGGGGCCG
Source organism: Deltaproteobacteria bacterium (assembly GCA_015491585.1). Taxonomy (GTDB): domain Bacteria; phylum Desulfobacterota; class Dissulfuribacteria; order Dissulfuribacterales; family S140-46; genus S140-46. Next base: position 4,591 of record WFVQ01000267.1, on the reverse strand, counting down.
TTGCCATCGGTGGAGACCGAGGTGCGCGACGACTATCCCGCCATGTCCATCCCACCTTCCCATGCCTTGGTGGTGACCGCACTGGATGCAGGAAAGGCCCTGAGGCGGGAGCTGCGGGTGGAGCGGACCGGCGGAGGAAGTGATGCCAACATCCTGAACGGTAAGGGGCTGGAGTGCGTGATAATGGGCATCGGAATGAGGGACGTCCACACGGTGAACGAGTATATCGCCCTCGAAGACATGGTTAAGACTGCGAAGCTCATGATGGAGATAATCGAGAGGTGGTAGGCGTAGAGAGGTGGTCCCTCCTGGCGCTGCTCTCCTGGGCAGCTCTCATATTCGCCTTCTCGTCCGTCCCTGGGAGGGCCATGCCCGATATCGGCTCCACGGATTGGCTCTTCCATGCCGGAGAGTACCTGGTGCTTGGTGCCCTGGCAGCAAACCACCTCGTTGTGCGGGGCTGGTCCGGTTTCAAGGCGGCTGCGGCGGGCTGGGCCGGATGTGTGCTGTACGGTGCGGGAGACGAGGCGCACCAGCTCCTGGTGCCGGGCCGTTGCGCTTCTGCCTCCGACCTGGCGGCTGATGCGGCCGGGGCCTTTCTGGGTGTTGTGCTCGTGGTGTTGGCGATCAGGGTGACTGGCCGGGGCGCCAGGGGTTGATACCGTTCCTGGCGGGAGATTAGCTGGAGGTTTGGGGCATGAAGACCATTCTGGTGACCGGTGGATGCGGATTCATCGGGTCCTGCTTCGTCAGGATGTTGATAAGGGAGACCGGGTACAGCGTCGTGAACCTCGACGCCTTGACCTATGCAGGCAATCTCGCCAACCTCGATGATATAGCCGGTGACCGGCGCTATCGGTTCGTGAGGGGGCGGATCGAGGATGCCGGCCTCGTGGCGGAGCTGTGCCGCGGCGTCGATGCAGTGGTCCACTTTGCTGCCGAGAGCCACGTGGACCGCTCCATAGAGGATGCCTCGCCCTTCGTCACCACCAACGTCCTGGGTACGCAGGTCCTGCTGGACGCTGCAAGGGCCGCTGGGGTCCAGAGATTCGTCCACGTTTCTACCGACGAGGTCTACGGCTCGCTCGGCCAAGGCGATCCTCCTTTCGAGGAGACCACGCCCTTGGCGCCCAACAGCCCCTATGCGGCCTCCAAGGCCGGAAGCGACATGCTTGTCAGGGCGGCATGGAAGACCTATGGGATGCCGGTGCTCATAACACGCTGCTCGAACAATTACGGTCCCTACCAGTTTCCTGAGAAGCTGATTCCGCTGATGACCATCAATGCCCTTGAGGGGCGCCCGCTTCCGGTTTACGGCGACGGCCGGAACGTGCGCGATTGGATCTTCGTGGATGATCACTGCCGCGGGATACTGGCGGTGCTCGAGAAGGGAAGGCCGGGCGAAGTATACAACCTCGGAGGGGAGTGCGAGAAGGAGAACATAGAGATAGTGCGGCTTATCCTCGAGATCCTGGGCAAGCCGGAAGAGCTCATCCAGTACGTGGATGACAGGCCAGGTCACGACAGGCGGTACGCAATGGCCATAGAGAAGGTCAAGAGGGAGCTTGGTTGGAGCCCTGCCACCGACTTCAGGGCCGGGCTGGAACGGACCGTTCAGTGGTACTGTGACCACCGGCAGTGGTGGGAGCAGATCCTTTCGGGCGAGTACATGGAGTTCTACCGCCGCCAGTACGGGGAGAGGCTCCAGTGAACCGGGCAGATGGTAAAAGAGTGATGGTCACCGGAGCTGGTGGCATGCTGGGCCGCGACGTCTCACGGCTCCTCGCGAAGGCTGGATACGAGGTCTCGGGCCTGGAACGCCGGGATCTGGACATCACCGACGCCGATGCCGTGGAAGATGCGGTGGCAAGCCATGCCCCGGCGTGGGTGGTCAACTGCGCCGCGTTTACCAGGGTGGACGACTGCGAGACCAGGTGGGAAGAGGCGCTGCTCGTCAACGGCACCGGCCCGGGGCTCCTTGCAGAGGCATGCGCCAGGCACGGCGCCGCCCTGGTTCATGTGAGCACCGACTACGTCTTCGATGGCACCGGCAATAGGCCCTATCTGGAGGATGATCCCGTGTGCCCGGTCAACGCCTATGGGCGTTCGAAGCTGGCTGGCGAAGAGGCGGTATCCTCATCGGGATGCCGGTACGTCATCGTCAGGACGGCCTGGCTCTTTGGAAGGAACGGCAGGAATTTTGTGGACACCATTCTCGGGCTGTTAAGGGAGCGCGGACACGCCAAGGTCGTGGACGACCAGGTGGGATGCCCTACCTTCACCAGGGACCTGGCGTGGGGGATCCTCCGTCTCATGGAGTGCGGCGCAGAAGGGATCGTGAACGTGGTCAACTCGGGGGCCTGTACCTGGTTCCAGTTCGCCCAGGAGTCGGCCCGCCTCTCAGGCATGGACCCTTCGATTATAACCCCGGTCACTTCTGAGGAGTTTCCCCGTCCGGCAAGGAGGCCTGCCTATTCCGTGCTGGACACCGCTAAGTTCCGCCGCCTGACAGGGGCTGCCATGCGGCCCTGGCAGGAGGGGCTGGCCGCGTACCTTGAGAGCCGCTAACCCTTGAGTTCGGCCTGCCAGCCGGCAGCGCCCTTTGTGCAGAGGATCCAGCCTCCGTCCTTGAGCATGCCCGGATTCAGGATCACGGTTTCACCGATCCTGTCCGTTGCCTTTGCCTCGTGGATGTGGCCGGTCAGGCAGAAGGCGGGCTGTTTCTCCTCGATGAAGCGCCTCACCGCCTCGCTTCCCACGTGGACCCCGCCGGCTATAACGTCGCACTGGGTATCTTTGGGCGGGGCATGGCTCACCATCACCTTGACCGGCGCCTCTTTCACCTCCTGGAAGCCCTGTTCCAGCAGGGAGGATATCTCCTCCTCGGTGTGTTCGGACGGCGTATTGAATGGCGTGAGGTTGGAACCGCCGATGCCGAAAAATCCCACCTCGCCGATTATTCTCCCCCTGCCGTGGAGGTGCACCCCCATCTCTGCCAATAGGTCGGCCACCGATGCGTGGTCCAGATTCCCGTGCAGGGCCAGCAGCCGCTCCTTGTCGAGCCCAAGGCCGTCAAGGACCTTTCGCGCATCATCGGCATGGCCGAAGTTGGTGAGGTCGCCTGTTATGATTACGAGATCCGCTTCGCCGAGCCCAGGAATGGCCTGTGCCCCTTGATATTCCATGTGGATGTCGCCGAAGGCTATTATCTTCATGGCTCTCCCCCCGAGTATGTTCCGCGGCGTTCGGAACGCCCGACCTGCCGGTGTCACGATGTGCAGTGACAAGATCTCAAGACCCAATTTATATCATCAGCGCGGCGGATGGCAATACGAATCTGGCCTTAGGACATGAGCCCGCCGCCTTTTCCGCGGGGCGCGCGCTTGCGCCCGCTCCGAGAGGCCACTTGTGTGGCATGGCTTTTTTTGTCACACTCTTTTCATGGAGTTACTGCCCACATGCAGAGACGAGATGCTGGCCAGGGGGTGGAAAGGGGTCGATGTGGTGTTGGTGACCGGTGACGCCTACATCGACCATCCCTCCTTCGGCGTGGCACTGATAGCCAGATGGCTCGAACACCACGGTTACCGCGTGGCCGTGTTGCCCCAGCCTGCCCATTCGTCGCCGGAGCAGTTCCGCCAGTTCGGAAGGCCGCGGCTCTTCTTCGGGATCACGGCCGGAAACATGGATTCCATCGTGGCCAACTACACTGGCAACGGCAGGGTTAGGCGCAGAGACGCCTACTCGCCTGGGGGAGATCCCTACTTCCCTGGGAGGAGCGGACGCCTCGGAAGGAGGAGGCCCGACAGGGCCACCATCAGGTACGCGCAGTTGGCAAGGGAGGCCTTCAAGGATGTTGTTTTAGTAGTTGGAGGCCTGGAGGCGTCGCTGAGGCGGTTCGTCCACTACGACTATCAACAGGAGCGGCTCAGGCGCTCCATCCTGGCCGATGCCAAGGCGGACATCCTGGTCTACGGCATGGGCGAGCTGGCAGTACTGGAGATCGCCAGGCGCCTTGACAGGGGAGAGGAGCTCTGGGGGATACCTGGCACCTGTGCCAGGGCCTTGGGGCACGGGGCTCTTCCTCCCCAGTACGAACTCCTTCCCTCCTGGGAGGAGATCTCGGCGGACCCGTCGCGTTTCATGGAGGCAGAGCAGAAGATAGACCGCAGCGTCCGTTCCTACTCTCCCACCCCTCTGGTCCAGGACCAGGGACCTGGGCTGGTCGTACAGTTTCCTCCCATGCGACCGCTCAACCAGGAGGAGCTGGATCTCCTCTATCTTCTGCCATACGCCCGGCGGCCCCATCCCTCTGCTGGAGAACCCCCGGCCTTCCGCATGATACGGGATTCCGTCACCATATTGAGGGGATGCCCTGGAAACTGCTCCTTCTGCGCCATAGCCCGCCACCAGGGGCCTGTAGTGGTATCCAGGAGCAGGGAGTCGGTGATGGAAGAGGTGGAGCGGATGGCTGGGTCCCCCGGCTTCAAGGGCACCATCACCGATCTCGGGGGCCCGACGGCCAACCTCTATGGGGTCAGGTGCCGGAACTTTCTCAAGTGCCGGCGTCATGACTGCCTCTATCCAGAGC
>WFVQ01000266.1 GCA_015491585.1 Deltaproteobacteria bacterium | reverse complement strand
TTCTCGGCGATGGCCAGCATCACCGCCTCCATAGAGATGTGCTGCTCGGTGCCAAAGACCCGAACCTTCTCCACCAGGGACTCCACCGCCGGCTGGCGCACCTTGCTGCCCGCAGTGGCGCTGGCCGGGGTGAGATGCGGGGTGCCCCACCGCTCCCATATGGCGGTGTCGGGGAAGATGTAGTCGGCGTACATGGTGGTCTCGCCGATCACGATGTCGTCGGCTATGAGGAGCGGAATCTTCTTGGGATCCCGCAATATATCTATGGTAGAGTTGGCGCCCGGAACCGACAGGGCCGGCGTCCCCTTGTGGAGCCACAAGGCCTTGATGGTGTAGGGATAACCGTCTGCGGCGCTGGGTATCACCTCCTGATAGACGTTACCGGTGTGGGGATACCACATCCTCTTGGCTGGATAGCCATCCTTCTTGAAGAGAGTGGTATCTTCGTAACGCCAGTGCTCCCTGGTGAGGGTGACGCCATAGCTGCCCAGCTTGCCTGGATGGAGCTTCTTCTTGAGGTTGAAGGGCTGGCCCTTCTTGGAGCCGTCCTCGTGCCAATGCCCGCCGCCCTTGGTCATGCCGCCCTTCCAGTCGGCGTTGCCAACCAGGAGGTTGAGGGTGATGATGGCGCAGCCGTTGTAGTAGCCGTTGGTGTGCTGGACCGGGCCGCGGTACATGTCCGCCATGACCTTGCGGCCGTGGCTGGTGAACTCCTTGGCCAGCTCCACCATCTGGCGCACAGAGACGCCGGCCTCCTGGGCCCACTCCTCCAAGGTCCTCTCCATGACCAGGTCACGCAGGAGGGCAAAGGAGGTCTTGTATTTGACACCGTTGATCTCACCCTCGGCGAAGAGGTCGCCCACGATGGGCTCTCCATCCTTGGCATAGGGATCAAAGGTCACCAGCTCCCCGTTCACGCTGGCCATGAACAGGTGCTGATCACACACCTTGCACTCGTCGCCTCTTAGCAGCTTGACCCCGCGCTTGCCGTCATCGGAGAGTTTGACCAGGTGAGTGGCGTTGGTCCAGGTGGTATCTCCATTGGCCTTGGCCGCCATGCGGTTGGCCGCCCTGAGGTAGGCCTCGTTGTACCGCTTGTTCTCTATGATCCACCTGATCATACCAAGGGCCAACGGGGCATCTCCACCGGGGCGCACCGGAACCCACCAGTTGGCCTTGGCCGCCGTCTTGTTGAGCCTTGGATCCACCACTGCGAACTTGAAGTTCCGCTTGGCCGCTGCGTTGGTAATGTACGAGACCCAGTGGGTGGGACCGAAGTTGGCCTCGAAGGGGCTGGTGCCGAACCAGATGACAAACTCGGCGTTGGGCACGTCGGGCTTGAGGTGGTGCTTACCCCCTCCATAATCCTCCACATACTCCTTGAGCATGGGATGCCACTTGCCGCCCTTGTACTTGGCGGTCATCTCATTGAATGCTATGTGGTGGGACTGCTCGCAGACGGTGGTGTGCTCGTACCAGTTGACGGAGCCAAAGGCGTTCTTGAGGAACCGCTTGGAGAACTCCTTCCTCCCGTGCTCGATACGGCCGGCCAGGAAGACGAACTGGTTGTTGATGGGACCAAGGTCTGGATGATCGGGGTCGATGAGCTTGTCCAGGTGGTCCTTGTGTTTGGACTTGAACTCGGCCAGGCTCATCTCGCCATTGGCCACCTTCTTGGCGTCGGACTTGAGGGCCTTCATGAGCTTGGGATCCCGGACGGCCCAGATCTCCTTGAGGCCCGGCACGTGGCCCTCGCCGAAGAGGTTCCCGCCGTTGACGATCTCCTCTATGGCCTTGTCGAAGTCGATGGTGACCCACTTGTTCTCGCCCCGCTTGGTGCCGGGCTTCCGCTTCAGCACCTTCCTGATGCGGTAGGGGTCGTACAGGGTCTGGACACCGGCCTGGCCCTTGGGGCAGAGACGGCCGTCGTAGAGAACCGCCTCCTTGGGGCTGGTGTCATAGGAGAGGTGGGGGTTCATGTTCATGGGGCTGTAAGGGTTCCCATCCACCTTGACCATGACCCCGTCCAGGATCTTCGCCTTTATGGTGCAGGCGGTGTGGCACTGGAGACAGCAGGTGTAGATGACCTTGCTGGGGTCGTCGAAGGGATACTCGTTGGCGGAGAAGGCGCCGGCCTGGGCCGCCTTGCCCACCACAGAGCCGCCCACCAGCTTGGACGCGGCCACCACCCCGCCGAAGAAGGCGGCGCTCTTGAGGAAACACCTGCGGTTCATCTTTATCTTCTTGCCGTCAACCTCGACGATCTTCTCTCTCTTGTCGCTCATCTTATGCAACCTCCCTCTCTTCCTCGTTTACGATGGGAAGGAGCTTGTAACCTATCAGAAAGAGGAGTGCCCCAAAGGAGGAGACCCAGATGGTCACAAGCCACTCCATTAGCGTGGGCATGTAGTGGTACTCCAGGCCCGGGCCGGTGAATGCGTACTCCAGGCCGGCGATCTCGGGGCTGATCTGGGCGGGAATGACAATGTTGAGCCGGACCGCCATGAAGGTAACGGCCACCATGAGCGCCCCCAGGGCGATGGCGCCCGTGCCGCGGCCATACTTGGTGGCCAAGGAGCCCCGGAACATCATCCAACTGGGTATGATGACACCCAAGAGGACGTGCACGATCCAGAAGACATACCAGTACTGGCCGAAGAGCACCGCCTTGATGGGCTCTGCCTCGTCGGGGATCCCCGGATACATGCCTACGAAGTACTCAGCGATCTCCAAGAGGAAATCGAAAAGCACCAGGGGCACCACGACCTTGGCCAGATAGCCCATGGTCTCGTTGAACTGCTCCTTGTCGCGCCCAGGGCCCCAGACATAGACGATGGCGGTGAGAAGACAGCCGCCGGAGGCCAGGGCGCCGATGAGGAAGGCGATGGGGGTGAGACCGCTGTGCCAGTAAGTCCTAGCGCCGACCACGCCGAAGAGGGCACCGACACCGCCGTGGAAGGCGATGGCCAGGGGCACGCCGATGATGCCCAGGACCTTGAGGACCTTGGCGTCCCTGGCGAGGGAGGCCTCAGAGGTGTCGCGGCTCCCGAGGCTCAGCAGCGAGCAGAGACCTGAACCCTCCTGGGCCTTCCTGATAAGATCCGCCCTCAATGCGAACCAGAGTTCTATGAGGATGACCAGGAAGTAGGAGGAGTAGAGTATTCCCATCCAGGTCATCATGGAGTTCAGGTTTCCGTAGAGCACGACCCTGTAGACCCTTCCCATGTGGCCCAGGTCCATCCAGATGGAGAGCAGGGCCGCCACAAGACACCCGAAGGCGGTGAACAGGGCCAGCTTGCCTATCTTCTTCAACTGCTTGACCTGGAAGACATAGACCAGGGTGGAGAGCAGGAAGGAGCCGGCGGAAAGGCCGATGAAGTATATGTATGCCGCAACCCAGAGCCCCCACGGGATGTAGGAGCCGTAGTCGGTCAGTCGGTGTTCAAAGGTGAAGCGCTGGTAGAGACCGTAGAGCCCTACCAGAAAACCGGCTATCGCTATCAGCCAAACAAGGCTATTTATTCCCTTTTTCATTCCTCATCCCTCCTTGCATCAGACCAGGTAGGTAGTGGTGGGGCGGGTGCCCATCTCTTCCTTCAGCTTCATGACCCGCGGGGAACCCATGAGCTGGGCAACCAGGCTCTCCGGGTCGTTGGCATCGCCGAAGTAGGTGGCATCCCCCAGGCAGGTGGTGACACAGGCCGGGAGCATCCCCTTCTCCACCCGGTGGAGGCAGTATGTGCACTTGCGGGTGTTGCCCACCGGCGAGGTCTCACGGTCCTCCCTGGGCCAGGCCTTCCCGTATTCGAAGGCGGGCTTCTTCTCATATTCAGGGATGTATGGCGTCCCATCGCTGTAGTAGAAGCCCTTGTCGAAGGTGCGGGCGGAATAGGGACAGGCGTTGATGCAGTAGCGGCAGCCTATGCAGGCGTTGTAGTCTATCTCCACGACGCCGTCGGGCCGCTTCCATGTTGCGCTGGCGGGACATACCTTGACGCAGGGCGGATCCTCACACTGCATACAAGGCCTCGGCAAAAACGTTTTCCTGACGTTGGGATACCTCCCGATCTCCTTCTCGATCACTGGCCTGTAAACCACCCCGGGCGGCAGATGATTCTCCGCCACACAGGCCGTAGTGCATGCGGTGCAACCCACACACTTGGCCAGGTCGATAACCATGGCCCAGCGGCGGCGATTCACAGGTCTCTTCAGGGCACGCCTGAGATCCTGCATCATCCGCTGCCTGACCTCCCCTGAGCCGACGTCGATAATGGCCATAGCACGCCTCCTCTATTTATTTTCAGAACCGTTACGAGTGTAACGATCAAGAGGCGCGGGGATAAGCGGGATTTGATAGATTTTTTGTAGGGTAAACTATGAGTTAAAAACTATAGGAATGTAGGGATAAAGACTACATGAGCCCCAATTTCCGCACCAGGGCCACCAGCTCGGCCTTGCTCTGGAACCCCAACTTGTTCATGGCCCGCGAGCGGTAGGTGGCCACAGTCTTGTCGCTGAGACAACACTGCTCGGCGATCTCACGGCTGGTATAGCCCATAGCCACCTTTCTCATCACCTCCTGCTCCCGGGTGCTCAGGGTGGCCCACAGGGCCTCCTCCTTGCTTCTGGCCACCTCATCGCCCATCTTGTTGAGGAGCCCCTTCATCAAGCTGGGATGGACGTAACACTCGCCCCGCATCACTGCGGCGATGGCGTAGATGAGGTCCGAATCCATGGCCTTCTTCAAGAGAAAGCCTGCGGCCCCCAAGTCCATGGCCTCGCGGAGGTAGCGCTGGTCCTCGTGCATGGTCAACATGAGAATGCGGGTGTCGGGCGAAACGGCCTTGATCTCCTTGATCAGATCGAGGCCGCTGCCGTCGGGCAGGCTGATATCGAGCAGGACGCAGTCGGGCCTCTTTTCCTCCACGGCCCTCCTCGCCTCCTCGGCGGTGGAAGCGAGCCCCACTACCTCCAGCCCCTCTTCTCCCTCCAGCAGCAACTTCAGGCCTGACAGGAGTATGGAGTGATCATCCACTATGACTATCGTGGTCTTCTCCATGGCCGCCTCCTTGGTCCCCGACGGGGATG
>WFVQ01000265.1 GCA_015491585.1 Deltaproteobacteria bacterium | reverse complement strand
CCTTTTCAGACAAGGCGGAAGATACGGATTCGGCCCTCTCCTCGGCCTCGCCAGCCTGCTGGACCTGGACCTCGGCCTTTATCTCTTCTTTTTCCTTTACAGGGGGTTCCTGCGGCGCGGCCTCGGCCTCCGGCGACTGCTCCTCCTTGGGGCGCCGGACCACCTTCTTGAGCCGCACCACCTGGTGCCTCCTGCGGACTACGACCTTCGGCTTCTCCTCCTTGGGGGGTTCTTCGCCCCTGAGCCTGCGCCTGATCTCCTCGACCTCGTAATCCTCGAGAGTACTCATGTAGTTCTTGATGGAGTAACCCATCTCCTTGATCTTGGCCTCCATCTCCTTACTGGCTAGACCGAACTCCTTAGCCAGCTCGTGTACTCTAATCTTGGTCATATCAGCCTTAACCCCCTGATTGTCTCGTTACTGCCCCGGGGAGATGAAAAATCCGTCGGTCTCCCTCCGCTCCTTGTTCAACTTCTTCCTAAAGGCCCTCTGGAGGAAATCGGCCTGGCGTCTCTCGAACCGCTCCAGACAACCTGGCTTGGCGCAGACGTAAGCGCCCCTTCCACCTGCCCGCTGGTGGACGTCCCAGACGAAGGCGCGGCCCACCAGGGCGATCCTCCGCAGCTCTTCCTTGGGAAACTTACCGCGGCACACAAGGCAGGTCCGCTCAGGCCTCTTCCTGGCCTTCCTGGTCTCCGCCGTCACCACCGTCCTCCTCCTGGCCGTCCTGCTGCTCCAGGGCCTCCGCCCCTTCCCCAGCCTCAGACTCCTCTGTCCCCTCCTCTCCACCGCCTGCCTCGAGGAATTCCTTGGCGGCCTCAACGAGGGAGAGGAACAGGTCCTTCTTGATCACCACGTTCTCCAGGACCTCTTCGGTGGCCTCCGCCAGCTTCTCCACAGAGGTGATCCCTGCATCATAGAGCTTGTCGGCGATGTTCTCGGTCATGCCAGGCACATCCAGCATCCGCACATACTCAGGATCCTGATAATGGGCATACCTGGTCTCGCTCTTGACGTCTATCTTCCAGTCCATGAGCTTGGCCGCCAGGCGGACGTTCTGCCCCTGCCTCCCTATGGCCAGGGAGAGCTGGTCGTCCGGGACTATGACCTCAAGCGCCCTGTTGGCCTCGTCCACGATCACCTTGGAGCACTCCGCCGGAGCCAGCGCATTGTAAACATACTTGGCAGGATCTGGATTCCAGGGCACGATGTCGATCTTCTCTCCCCTGAGCTCCTGGACCACCGCCTGTACCCTTGAGCCCCTCATTCCCACGCATGCACCCACCGGATCCACGTCGGAATCGGTGGAACTGACAGCGATTTTGGAGCGGCTGCCCGGCTCACGCGCCACCCCGAGTATGGAGACTATGCCGTCGGCTATCTCTGGGACCTCGAGGGTGAACAGCTTGACCAGGAAGTCTGGATGGGTCCTGGACAGGACCACCTGGGCGTCCTTCATGGACTTGCGGACCTCGACTATCAGGGCCCTGATCCTCTCGCCCCTGCGGTAGCTCTCAGTGGGGATCTGCTCCTCCTTGGGCAGAACCGCCTCGGTCCTCCCCAGGTTCACGATCACGTTGCCCCTGTCGTAGCGCTGGATGATCCCATTGACCACCTCGCCGACGCGGTCCTTGAACTCCTCATATATGACATCGCGCTCGGCCGTCTTCATCTTCTGGATTATCACCTGCCGAGCCGACTGCGCCGCGATCCTTCCAAGGGAGGAGATGTCCATCTGGGTGCCCAGGCTGTCGCCGACCTCGCTCTCGGGGTCGAGCTCCTTCGCCTCCTCAAGGGAGATCTCTGTCTGCTCGTCCTCGACCTGGTCGGTAACCACCCGGTACTGGAAAACCTCCAGCTCGCCGGTCTCCTCGTTGAAGGTGACCTCAAGGTCGAGCCTGGAGCCGTAGCGTTTCCTGACCGCCGACTTTATGGCCTCTTCCACGGCCTCTATCAACACCTCGCGGTCGAGCCCCTTCTCCCTGCTTACCTGGTCGATAATACGCTTGAGTTCAAGTCCCATCTGCCTCGTTCCTTCTCTAAAACTCTAACCTTTGCGCCTCTTGACGTGCCCCAGCCGTTACAGCACGTCCAGCCTGGCCCTCTTTATGGCCTCGATGGGTATCCTCCGAACCCCATCGTGACAGTTCACCGCCACTTCGTGCCCCTCAAGGCCCAACAGCTCTCCCTTGAACCTCTTACGGCCGCCGAGGGGGGCCTTGGTCTCAATCAACACCCTCTCGCCGCTGAACCTCTCGAAATCGGACGGCCGCTTCAAAGGGCGGTTGATCCCCGGAGACGACACCTCGAGGTTGTAAGGCCCTGGCACCGGATCGGTGGCGTCCAGGATGTCGCCCACCAGGCGGCTGAAGTCCGCACAGTCTTCTATGGTGACCCCGCCCTCCTTGTCAATGGTTATGCGGAGCACCATCCCAGCGCCGCCCTTCACGTACTCGACATCGACGATCTCCAGACCCTCTTGATGGGCCACGGGCTCCACAACCCTCCAGACCGACGCCGCTATGCCACCTTCAGCCACCATTTCAACTTCCGCCTCATCCACAAAAAAAGTGGGCAGAGCCCACTTCACTTAGCAGAGTACGCAATTTTCCTCATAACAAAGAAAATAGCTCCACTAATTGAAGTAAGGCCCTCTCAGAGCCCTGAGAGCGCTCAAACCTCAAAAAGGGAAGTGGAGCGGGCGACGGGACTCGAACCCGCGACCCCAAGCTTGGGAAGCTTGTGCTCTACCAACTGAGCTACACCCGCATCAACCGTTAATATTTACTTACAAGCCTGGAGTATGTCAACGGCAGGAGCTGACCACTTTTTTGACCGAGGTCAATGAAAGATGAGAGTGGAAGAATACCCTTGTTCACGCGGATCATCAACAACTGGAGGATAAGTGCATGGCCTGCAGAAAAAACTCCGCCATACGCCCCATACGGGCAGCCAGAACAGCGGTACAACTGGCATTCCTGGGCCTGTCGCTCTGGACAGGGGCCAGGTTCTTCCTCTTCTACCAGTGGATGACCGGCAATGGAGCAGGGCCTGCGGCAAGGCCCCCATCGGTGGAGGGCTTCCTGCCCATCAGCGCCCTTCTTGGGCTCAGGCAGTTGGCGGCCACCGGCCAGTGGGATCCGGTGCATCCCGCGGGCCTCGCGATCCTCCTGGCAATCATGGCGGCCTCTCTATTGTGGCGCAAGGGATTCTGCGGCTGGGTATGTCCAGTTGGAGCCGTGTCGCGCCTGATAGAGGCCCTGGGAAGGAGAGCGGGCACCATCTTGGAGATGCCGGGCTGGCTCCATCTTCCCATGCTGGGGTGGAAATATTTGCTGCTGGCTTTCTTCCTCTACGTCATATTCTGGCAGATGCCGCTCCCACAGGTGGAGGCATTCATCCGCTCCCCCTACAATTTGGCTGCAGATGCCAAGATGCTGGAGTTCTTCCTCCGGCCCTCGCAGACCACCATTGTGGTATTGGCGGTCCTGGCAGCGGTATCCCTGTCCGTCAGGAACTTCTGGTGCCGCTACCTCTGCCCTTACGGTGCCCTGCTGGGACTCCTGGCTCTGTGGTCACCGCTTGCGGTCAAAAGACTTGGGGAGAAATGCACGGGATGCAGGAGGTGCATGAGGGCATGTCCGGCCGGGGTGCCGGTACATGAGAAGAGGAGGGTCAGAGGGGCTGAATGCCTGGGATGCATGGAGTGTCTGGATGCCTGTCCAGTGGAGGGATGTCTCTCCCTATCGCTGACCGGCAGGCGCCGCCTTCCCTGGTGGACGGTTCCAGTGGCAACGGCCTCCACCATCTTCCTGGCCTGCATGGTGGCTGTGTTCACGGGACATTGGCACTCCACGGTGCCACTGGAGCTTTTCAAGGCCGCATACGAGGCATTGAGCCCGGCAGCGCACCACTCCTTTTGATCCATTGGCGGGGTTGCAAAAGGGGAGAAGGGGGGTTATAAAGCCCTACGCGGCCGCTGGGGCCGTAATTTTTCCAGCAGGAGAGAGCCATGTCGAGAGTATGCGACATATGCGGCAAGGGTCCGAGGACCGGTTGCAACGTCAGCCACGCCAACAACCACACCAGGAGGCGGTGGCTTCCGAACCTCCAGCCCGTGAGGGCAGTGGTGGACGGCAGGGTAAAGAAGATGAAGGTCTGCACCCGCTGCATCCGCAGCGGCAAGGTGGTGAAGCCGGGAGCCGGCGCCTAATTCAGCCCGACGCGACCCTCTCCACCCAGTCAACTCCGTTTACCCGCCTTATACTGGACAACACCTGTTTCAAGTGCCTTGCCCCGGCCACCTCCACCACAAAGTGGAAGGTGGCCTTCTGGTCTGGGGTGGTGCTGACCTTGGCCTCGACTATGTTGGCCTCCGAGGCGCTTATGGCGTTGCTGACCAGGGCAAGCATCCCTTTCTGGTCCACGGTCCGCACCCTGATCTTCACCGGGTAGCTCTCGCCCTCCGCCGTACCCCATTCGACCTCGATGCTCCTGTCTGGATCGAAGTTCTGGACGTTGGGGCAATCCGTGCGGTGGACGGTCACGCCCCTGCCCCGCGTGATGTATCCGATCACCTCGTCTCCCGGGACCGGAGTGCAACACTTCGCGAGATGGACCATGACATCCTCCACCCCCTGGATCAGTATCCCCTGGTGTGAGGGGGCCTTGGCCTCGGTCAGGACGTCCTCGAGCCTGACGTCGCACTCCTCGTTCCTGCACTTCAGCGCCGCGACCTTCTTCAAGACCTGCTTGGGCGAGAGCTTTCCGTATCCCACCGCCACAAGCAGGTCGTCCAGGGTCTTGAAGGAAAGCTGCCGCGCCACCTCGTCGCCGATGTCCTTTATCAGGTCGTTGAAGTCGAGCTTGTGTTTCCTGAACTGGCGGATACAGAGGTCGCGTCCGATGGCAAGGCTCTTCTCGCGCTCCCTGGTCTTGATCCACTGCCTGATCCTGGCCCTGGCCCGGCTGGTCTTTGCGAGCTTCAGCCAGTCCCTGGAGGGAACGTGGTGCGGAGATGTGATGATCTCCACGGTGTCGCCGTTCTGGAGCTCGTACCTGAGCGGCACCATCTTGCCGTTCACCTTGGCCCCGGCGCAGTGGTGCCCCACGTCTGTATGGATGGCGTAGGCGAAGTCGATGGGCGTCGCCCCCCTTGGAAACTCCTTGACCTCGCCGTTGGGGGTGAAGACATAGACCTCGTTGGGGAACAGGTCCATCCTCACCGACTCCAAGAACTCCCTTGGGTCCTCAAGCTCCTTCTGCCACTCCATGAGCTGCTTCAGCCAGTCGAAGGACCTCGCCTGTTCCCTGGAGATTATCCTGCCCTCCTTGTAAAGCCAGTGGGCCGCGATTCCCTCGCGGGCCACATGGTCCATCTCCTCGGTCCTGATCTGGATCTCCATCCGCTCGCCGTCAGGCCCTATGACCGTGGTATGGAGCGACTGATAGCCGTTGGCCTTGGGTATGCTGATGTAGTCCTTGAACCTGCCTGGAACCGGCTTCCAGAGCGCATGAATTATACCCAGGGCCTCGTAGCACTCCTTTGTGGTCTGCAGGATTATCCTGAAGGCTATGAGGTCGTAGATCTGCTCCAGGGGGAGATTGCGCAGGCGCATCTTGCGGAAGATAGAGTAGAGGTGCTTGGGCCTGCCCAGCACCTTGCAAGAGAGGCCGTATTCCGCCATCTTCCTGGCTATTATGTCCTTGACCTCCTCCACATATCCCTTCCGGCGGCCCAACATGGCATCCACATCCGCCTTAAGGGCCTCGTACTCCTCTGGGAAGAGGTACTTGAACGACAGGTCCTCCAGCTCGCTCTTCACCCAGTCGATACCTAGGCGGCTAGCAAGGGGAGCGTAGATATCGATGGTCTCCCTGGCTATCCTCGGCCGCTTCTCCTCCTTCTGATATCCGAGGGTCCTCATGTTGTGAAGCCGGTCGGCCAGTTTCACCAGCAGGACCCTGATATCCTTGGACATGGCCAGGATCATCTTCCTGATGTTCTCGGCCTGTTTCTGGACCTTGCTCTGGAACTGGATCTTGCTGAGCTTGGTGACACCGTCAACGATCTCGGCCACAGGCTCGCCGAACATACGCACCAAGTCCTCGTAGGTGGTGAGGGTGTCCTCGAGGGTGTCGTGGAGGAGGCCTGCGGCGATGGTGATCAGGTCGAGACGCAGCTCGGCCAGTATGTAGGCGACCGCCAAGGGATGGGAGAGGTAGGGTTCACCTGAGAGCCGCTTCTGGCCGGCATGGACCTTGGCTGAATAGATGTAGGCCCGCTCCACGAGGGTGGTATCCACTCCAGGCAGGTACTGGTGGATTCTGTCGAGTATGTCGTTGAGACGGACCATCGCCCTCACTCACCCCCGGCCCGGCCGACAGGCGCCGTCACCGCAGCAGGGATGCGACATCGCCCAGGGTTGCCTCCTTGACCTCGCCTCCGCGCCTGAACGAGACCTCAACCCTCCCTTCCGATTTCAGCCGCTTGCCCACCGTGACCCGAACCGGTATTCCGATGAGCTCTGCATCCTTGAACTTGACGCCGGCCCGCTCGTCTCTGTCATCCAGGAGGACCTCGAACCCCTCGCCTTCCAGCTCCTTTTCCAGGGATTCGGCGGCAGAGACCAGCTCCCCGTCCTTGGCGTTCACCACAGTGATGATGACGTCGAAGGGGGCTATGGGCCTGGGGAAGATTATCCCCTTTTCATCGTGGTTCTGCTCTATGGCCGCTGCCACTGTCCTCCCTATTCCGATACCGTAGCATCCCATGATGGCTGGCCGCTCCCTGCCATTATCGTCCAGGAAGGTGACACCCAGGGCCTCGCTGTACTTGGTGCCCAGCTTGAATATATGTCCCACCTCTATGCCCCGCCTTATGGAGATGGCCGCACCGCACCTTGGGCACGGATCCTCCTCGGTGATGACCCGGATATCGGCATACCTAGGGACCGGGCAGTCGCGGCCGAACATCACCCCTGACAGGTGGGTCTCCGCCTTGTTCGCCCCGCATACGATGGTGGTCATGGCCCCGACGGCCCGGTCGGCCACCAGCTCCACTCCGTCCTCCAGCCCCACCGGGCCGGCGAACCCCACAGGAGCCCCGGTCACCCGCTTCACCGTCTCCTCGTCCGCCATGACCAGCTCCTCGCAGCCCAGGAGGTTCTTGAGTTTCACCTCGTTGAGCTCGTGATCCCCGCGCACCATTGCGGCCACGGGCCGTCCGTCGGCAAGGAAAATCAAGGTCTTGACCAGACGGTCAGGACCGATGCCCATGAAACCGGTCACCTCCTCCACGGTCCGCCTGCCAGGGGTGGCGACCTCTTTCATCGTTCCTGGCTCCCCCTTCTCGTGGGGATACTCGGTGACCACCGGCGCCAGTTCCACGTTCGCGGCATAGTCACATGCAGTGCAACAGGCGATGGCGTCTTCACCGGTATCAGCCATGACCATGAACTCGTGGGATGCGTGCCCTCCTATACTGCCTGTATCGGCCTCCACTGGCCTGAAATCCAGCCCGCACCTCTCGAATATGCGGCAGTATGCCTGGTACATGGAGCTGTATGTGCGGTCCAACGCCTCCTCGTCCACATCGAAGCTGTAAGCGTCCTTCATAATGAACTCACGCCCGCGCATGAGCCCGAACCTGGGCCTTATCTCATCCCTGAACTTGGCCTGGATCTGGTAAAGGTTGAGGGGCAGATCGCGGTAGGAACGCACCTCGCGGCGTACCAGGTCGCAGATCACCTCCTCGTGGGTGGGACCGAGACAGCAGTCGCGGCCGTGCCGGTCCTTGAAGCGGAGGAGCTCCTTGCCGTATAGCTTCCACCTCCCGCTCTCCTGCCAGAGCTCGGCGGGCTGGACCATAGGCATGAGCAGCTCCTGGGCGCCGGCCCTGTTCATCTCTTCGCGCACTATCCGCTCCACCTTCCTGATTGAACGGAGACCGAGCGGAAGGTAGGTGTACAGCCCAGAGGCCACCTTCCTTATCATTCCGGCCCGGATCATCAATTTGTGGGATACCACCTCGGCCTCGGCAGGGCTCTCCTTCAAGGTGGGCAAAAACAACGGGGAATAACGCATCTGGAATACCTCCTGACAAAACTTCGACAAACAGGCGCCGGCTATCCGCTCCGGTAGATAACCAGAAAAGTACATCCCGCCCCTTGCATGACCTGGTCAAAAGCCGCGGCCGCCATGAGCATGGCCTGTCCCATTATCCGTCTCCGCCAGCCGCCTCATGGACCAAGGCCATGAACTCCTCGAGCAGCTCCTCCTCCTTCACCT
>WFVQ01000264.1 GCA_015491585.1 Deltaproteobacteria bacterium | reverse complement strand
TTCACCCTGGCCATCATATTCCTGCTCCTCTACTTTAACTTCAGGAACGTGGCCGCACCGTTCATAGTTATGCTCTCCATACCCTTCGCGCTGATAGGGGGTATATGGCTGATATACCTGTTGGGATACAACATATCGGTGGCGATAGTGGTGGGGTTCATCGCACTTGCCGGTGTGGCGGCTGAGATCGGCGTCCTGGTCATCACATTCATAGACCACGAACTCGGAAGGGGGCGCGGCGGGGTCTTCGATGCGGTCCACCGCGGCACCTCTGAGCGCGTCCGGCCCATAGTAATGACCGCGACTGCCATCATAGCCGGTCTGCTTCCAATAATGTGGGGAGGAGGGACAGGCTCCCAGGTCATGCAGCGTATCGCGGCTCCAATGGTGGGGGGCATGGTGACCACCACCCTAATGTCACTGCTGGTAATTCCGGTGATCTACGGCATCTACCTGGATCTGCGCGGCCGCTGGAGTTAGGGAACTGCTTATGCCTCCTTCCTTACGATATGCCTATGGACATCAGGTAGGAGCGGAGGTTCACCTTCTTGTTTTTCAGGTTTAGTTTGCGTCTCAGGGCGTCCCTGTAAGATTCCACGGTCCTGGCAGAGATCCCGAGTATCTCGGCTATCTCCTTGTTTGTGCGCCCCAATCTCACCATGTCAGCCACCTGCATCTCCCTGGGAGTAAGGGACGCGGCCTCTTTTGCCAAATGGCGCGAGAAGGGGGCGGTGACCCTGTTGAGGTTCTCCTTTATGGCGGCTATGTGTTCTTTTTCCCTCTTGCCCGAGACCAGGTTGTCCAGGTCTATGAGGTGGGGGAGTATCAGCCCCTTTATGTTGGCGGTTATGTTCTTTTCTATGTCGCTCTTTGCATCGTTGGTCTGTTGCAGGAGAAACTTGAGGGCATTGTTCGCCTCGTCCAGCTCCTTTGCGCGTATTGCGGCAAGCCCCATGCTGGAGATGAGGCCAGCCACCTCGGCCATGCAATAGAGGGCCTGGCGGAATTGTACCTCCTCCACCACCGGTATCCGTGCCAAGGCATTGAGATAGGCCTTTGTATCGAAGCCGCACGCTTCGGCCTGGCTGGAGAAGAGCGAATGGTCCGGCGGGCCGAGCAGGACCTGCCCCAAAGCGATGTTCGCCATGTGCCTGCCCTCGATGAAGACCGGGATTATGCCTTCCACGAGGCCGTTGTCACACCGGACCAGCCGGGGCTCCTCCCGGTCGTCGGTCTCACTGGTGTGCAGAGTCCTGGCCTTTCGGCAGTTCCGGGATGTAGTCCGGTGTTGCCGGTGAAAATTCTCGCAGATGTCGCTCCACCCCTCTGCGATCACGATCTCGCCGCTGGCTTGATCCATCAGGGAACAGCCATAGCCGGTCAACGCCGCGAAGTGGTGGAAGAAGCTCCTGACCATCTTGAGGTCGACGAGGTCCAGCAACGCATAGGACATGGTAGAAAACCTCCGGCTCCACACAAGAACGGCACCGCCACCCACGCAGGAACCGGCCGTGCCGCCAGCCTCAACTCAATCCCCTTGTACCGCCATTGTAACACATGGCAATGCCGATTATAGAGTTATCTACTCTCAGGAGAGGAGAAGCCGATTTTCGCTGTCTGTAGTTACGATTATTGATAATTTTTTCGTAAATGGAAGCCCTGTTTTTTCGGAAAAAATACGGATGTTTTCTCTATCTGCTTGCAGTGGTTAGGATGGTAGAATTATGAGAGATTTTGGGGATGCCTTGGGAGATCGCGTCCTGTTAGGTGACGGGGCGCTGGGGACCTATTTCTTCGACCAGGGGATTGCGCTTGGTGAAAATACAGATCTCCTCAACCTGAGCGATCCAGAGCTGGTTTTGGCGGCCCATGAGGAGTATGTCCGCGCCGGCTCCGAGGTGATAGAGACCAACACCTTTGGTGCCAATCCTTTCAAACTGGGCATTAAGGAGCATGAGGCCTCGGTTGTCAAGGAGGTAAATGCGGCAGGGGCCAGGTTGGCCAGGAAGGCGGCGGGTGACAGCGTTTATGTTGGGGGCTCGGTGGGCCCCTCTGGTCTCTTTCCTCTGAAGGAGGAGGATTGTTGGGACGCCGGGGCCGTTCAAGAGGGATTTTCCATCCAGATCGAGGCGCTTTTGGATGGAGGTGTCGACTTCCTGGTCCTCGAGACCTTTTCCTGTCTCGAAGAGCTCATGCTGGCCATAAGGGCTGCCCGGGCCCTTTCTTCCGGCGTCTTCCTGTTCGCCCAGATGGTGTTTCCCTCAAAGGGGCTCTCTGCCGAAGGGTTCGATGCAGCCCTCTGCGCCGAAGAGGCCAGAAGGGCCGGGGCCAACGGCTTCGGTTCCAACTGTGGCCGCGGGGTCCGCTCCATGATAGAGGCCTTCTCCAAGCTGTCGCGGCTCAAGGGCTCCATGCCGCTCTCGGCATTTCCAAATGCGGGCCTTCCCGAGTCGGTGGGCGGACGCATGGTTTATCCTGCCCAGCCGGCTTACATGGCCAGGGGCCTGGCGGAGATGATCAAGCTGGGGGCCAGGCTCGTAGGCGGTTGCTGTGGCACCACGCCGCACCATATAAGTGAATTCAAGAAACTCCTTAGGCTCCGTCCGCCGAGGCGGTCCAGGATAGAGGTGACCCCAGGTGGTGGAGAGCCCGCACCAAGAGGCGAGGCCGCAGGAAGGGGCGCTCTGCTCGATGGCCTTGTCAAGGAGAGGATTCCCGTGTTCGTGGAGTTGGACCCTCCGATGCACCTCGACGTTGATGGGGTAGTAGAGGGTGCGGTGGCTCTCCGAAGGGCTGGTGCCGATGCAATCACCATCGCCGAAAACCCGCTGGCCATACTGAGATGCGACAACCTGGCGCTTGCCGCCAAGATAAGGGAGCGGTGTGACGCACCTGTAGTGCTCCACATGACGGGAAGGGACAGGAACGTCCTGGCGTTGCAGGGACGGGTGATGGCTGCCCATCTCTTTGGAATAGAGGGTATCTTGGCCATCACCGGCGACCCGGCAGCGGCAAGCGACCAGCCCGGCGTGTCCGGGGTGTTCGATCTCGATTCCATTGGCCTGGTGAAGACCGTAAGCGGATTTAACCGCGGAGTGAACCTCGCGGGAAGACCGGTCCAGGGCCGCACGAAGTTCTCAATCGGCGTGGCCTTCAGCTACAGGCCCGCCAATCCCGGCCTGCAAGTCAAGCGCCTCGAGCGTAAGGTGGATGCAGGGGCCCACTTCGTCCTGACCCAACCCCTATTCAGCGCCGGGCACATCGAGGCGGTGATGGAGCTGACCTCTCACCTGGACGTCACCCTCTTCCCAGGGATATTCCCGCTGATATCGGCGAGGAACGCCGAGTTCCTCCACAACGAGGTCCCTGGCATCTCGGTCCCCAAGGAACTACGGGACCGGCTCTGGATGTACGATGCCGTCGAGGATCAGCGGAAAGCGGCCAGGGAGTTCACCTGGGAGTTGGTAGAGCGTGTATGCCCCCACGTGGACGGACTCTACCTGATAAGCCCCCTCAACAAGTGGGACGTAGCCCTGGACCTCGTCTCCAGGGTGCGTGCCTCTGGCTTGGACCGGCGCTGACGCCCCCTCTGGCCTTACTGCACCCCCTTGGACTTGAGGAATGGGGCATACTTCATGTCGGTTACACAGATGTGGTTCACCAGCCAGCTCTTGAGAAAGTTCAACAGGTCGTAGGAGAGCATGGCCTCTCCCTTCTGGAGCCTTTCCCTGAATTCCACCACCTTGGTAGCCAGCTCTTCGTGTATCTTCTTGTGGGCAACGGCATCGGGGTAATCGTGCTTCTTGAATAACTCTTCCTCTGTCCCGAAGTGATATACGGTGTAGTCTATCAGGTCGTCCAACAGGCGCTGTAGCTGCTCCTTGCCCCCGCCGGCGCTGATCGCCGAGTAGAGGGTATTGACCATGTTCACCAGCTTCTTGTGCTGGTCGTCAATGCTCTTTATGCCGGTCTCGAGCTTGGAGCTCCACTCCATGAATTTTTTCTGCTGTACCTGTTTGGTTTCGCTGCCGGTTGTAGTAGATGTGGATACGGTTTTTCCCTCTTCCAAGGCAATCCACTTTGAAAGGTATTCAACGACCTGGTTGAAGAGCGGTTCGATGGTGTTCTCGAATTCCATCATGATCTGATCTTTAGAGGCGCCTTGAAGTATATGATCCTTTATGACTTGAACAGAGCCGTGGAGCTCGGCATGGACAGGAGAGAGCTTTGCTATGAGATCTCTGATGGCAGGCGACTCGGGACGATAGAAATCCAGGAACTTTCCAAGTCCGCACTTGTGAGGGTCCATCTCGACTTCCGGAGGGCTCCCTTTAAGCATTCCACTTATTACAAGCCCTCTCCACTTTAGATGCTGGAATAAGATGTTTTTTACTTGATAGCTCGGGGGTAGTTGGGTAGAGACTCGGTTCATTACCTCGTTGTCTACCGCCACCTGTGCCATGAGCAGGGAGGCTTCGCTTTGTATGGCGGACATGCTCTTGTCTATGGCGTAGATATCCGAGGCCAGTGATGCAAATTCGTGGGTGTGGGTGCTGAGTTTAGTGGCCTGCTCTTTCACCTCGTGAGAGGCGTTGGAGGCCCGGTCGATATTGGAGGATATCTCCGAAACCGTGGCAGTCTGCTCCTCGGTGGCGCTGGCGATGGTGTTGGAGAGATCGTTCACCTCCATGACGCTGGAGGTGATGGCCTCCACGGCAGAGACCGCGGTGTTGGTATCTGCCTGGATGGTCTCGATCATCCCTTTTATTTGCTCAGTTGCGTCAGAGGTCTGTTTTGCCAGCTCCTTGACCTCGTTGGCCACCACCGCAAATCCTTTTCCGGCCTCGCCGGCCCTGGCAGCCTCTATGGTGGCATTCAGTGCCAGGAGGTTGGTCTGGGCAGCGATGTTGTTTATCACCTTTATGATGTCACCTATCTCCTGGGAGCTCTGTTCCAGGCGCTGGATCGACGACGAGGCGTTCTGCGCGTGTTCCTGGGCCTCGTTTGCCTTGCTGGCCGTGGTCGCCACGCTCTGTGCGATTTCGTTGGTGGCGATGGTTAGATCCCTCACCGCCGTGGATACGGCCTCCAAATCGGCAGAGGAACGGGTGGCTGCCTCAGTGACCTCCTGGGCTATCATGCCGGATATATTGCCATGTTCTTTAATCTTGTCATTTGAGACGGTGATGAACTCCTTTGCCTCGCTCAGGATATTGTTCTGTGACTCTATTGCCGAAAAGAGGCCCGCCATTGAGCTCGATAGACAGTTAAAGGCAGTAGCCAGCTCCTTGACTTCTTTGGGGCCTTTGGGCTCCAGCACCTTGTCGAACCTGCCGCTGGCCGCTTCCATTATTACATCGAGCATTGAGTAGATGGGATCTATGACTATCTTCTTGGTGCCGTAGACCACCACCAGGAGGGCGAAGATGCCGCCTGCCGCCATTGCATATAGGAAGAGTTTGAAGAATCTGATTTTCTCCTTGGCGTGGTGTTCATAGGCAGTGACCAGGGCGTTGGCCTGTTTCAGGATCTCCACGTTGTGGTCCATCACATACTTCAGGTGGCTCTCGTCGGCGAAGCCCCCGCCCCCCACCGCGGCCAGGATCTGGATATGCTCATAAAAAGGCCTCCACATGGAGGTGAGCTTCTCAATGGCCTTGGATATCTCCGGCGATGTGGGTGGCTCGGCCAGATCAATAGAGGGGTCGCCGTGGGCCAGGGCCTTGATGCTCTTGTCGAAGAGGTGGGCCGTGGCGGCCAGGGCCGTGAGCGACTGTTCATCTTTATAGACCTGGTAGGCCAGGGCCTCTTTGCTCATCTTCTGGGTGAGCATTCGCTGGCGTCCGGCTATGTTTATTACTGTGGCATCGTATTCCTGCTTGGAGAGGAGAAAGAGCGATACCATGATGACCAGCACAGTGGCCAAGAACATCATCCCAACGGTAAACGGCACTAAGAAGCGGACGGAGTAGAATCGATCCCTCATGGATGCCCCCCTCGAGTATTTATAATTATTTAATAGATTTTACACATGTATGTCAAATATGTAATAAAATTTTCCCTTTCGGCCTCAGGGCAGGTGCCATCTCCTTGACGCAGATGGCGATAGTGCTATATTACCCCACCAAAAGGTCAGCCGTCCCGTTTTAACAAGCCGTTTTGATTAGCTTTATGGGCGGAAAAGAGAGGAAAGTTCTGGCAAAGGAGAGGAGGCTTATGAAGAGACCGAC
>WFVQ01000263.1 GCA_015491585.1 Deltaproteobacteria bacterium | reverse complement strand
CATGTATATCATGGCACCGGCGGGCCATCCAGGAGGTCGGAGACCCAGCGCTGCAATTCACGGTTCAGAGGGTACACGCCCACACCGGCCTTCCTGCCGCCCTCTGCGATGGAGGCCTCAAAGAGCTCCCTCGGCACCTCTATCTTCGCCAACTCCTCGACCTCCTTGGAGGAGCGGCGGATCATGGTCACCTTTGGGGGCTCCTCCCAGTCATAGACCACGAAATAGATGGCCTCTTCGTCGCCACTCCTGGCGAAATCGTTCCCCCGGGTCCATCCCGCCCCCCACTCTAAAAACACGTCAACCGCCTTCTCTGGGGTCATGGTCCAGTCGATCCTGTTCACAAGGTCACGGGCCGCCTTCAACTCTTCCAGGGAATACATATGGACCTCCTTTTCGAGATCAACACCAGCCTCCAAGCAGGTGCATGTGGATGTGGAATATCTCCTGCCCTCCGCCCTTCTCCACGTTGACCACCAGCCGGTAGCCGGACTGGGCAACGCCGAACCTCTTCGCAAGGTCCCTCGCGGCCAGGATCATCCTGGAGATCAAGGGCGCGTCCTCCGGTGTGAGGACATTCACCGTCTCGATGTGTTTCCTGGGCACGATCAGTAGATGGAGCGGGGCCTGGGGGTTTATATCCTTGAAGGCCACCACCTCCTGGTCCTCAAAGACGAAATCCGTTGGTATCTCTCTGCCTATGATCTTGCAAAAAAGACATTCGCTCATCTCAACCTCCTTGCTATTGAAGAGGAGCCCCCTTCCGGAATCATTTTATATCAGGAGACGAATAATTGAAAATAGTTTTTTTTAAGATTAACTCCAAGCACCACAATGGACATTTCAAATATACCCTTAACATCACAGTGAAAATTGGAAAAAGAGTTTTAACTTGCGAGAATATTTATAGAATTCCTCCTGTTAAGGGTCTTCCGCGAAATTATGAGCCGCTTCTCTGGTGGCACTCATCGCCGACATCCGCAGCCATATTTAAAGGCACTTAAGATCTACATTCGAAACTCAGGAAGTCAGGGACTCTCCATATCCTATTGGGCATCTCAGCCAGCAATGCCTTGCTGAAGGCATCTCTTCCTATATCTATGCTGGAAGGATCTTTTTACGGCTCAGAAAAGCCCAGAATTTAGAGGGGATGATCTCTGCGTTGACGGAAAAACTATGGGATTGTATAAGATGCTAAAGGGTAAAAGAGGATGGGAAGGGTGGAGACATATCGCTTGCTCACTTATTCTGGCACATACTCTCTCTAAATCTCTAATTCTCTCTAAATCGCTTTAATCTCTTCAATCCTTCGTTGCCATAGACCAGGTGGAGGAGTTGCCGGGCCGCTAGGGCCGAAAGGCCTTTTCCGTTCCCGGCGTCCTCGCCTGCACGGTCAACTGCATGTCCTCTGGATTTCCCAATTATGGCCGCTGATTACAGCGGCAAGAGAGGAGGTATCGAGATGCTAAGGAGAGGTGTGTCATGCGCCGGATGGGCTTTGGGTTCATGGCATGAGGTACGGTCAAAAGCACGCTGTTTTGGGAGAGTTATGGTGGGGCTCTGTCTGGTGTGGTTGGCAGCCGGCGTCCTGTCCGGTCCGTTGGCCTTTGGGGCGGACTACAACCCCCTGCCCGATACCGGGCAAACCCTGTGCTACGACACTTCGGGAGGGGTGATCGCCTGCGCTGGAACCGGCCAGGACGGGGCCTATTCAGGACTTCAGCAATCGTTCACCAAGCAAGTTCATTACAACGGCACCAGTGACAACGTCACCATCGACAACAACACCGGACTCATGTGGATGACTGGGACGGCTGACACCAGCGGCGACTCGCAGATAACTTCAAGTGATGCGGTGATTTGGCAGGATGCCGTTGATTACTGTGATGGGCTCGAGTACGCCGGTTTTTCCGACTGGCGCCTGCCCACCCTGTTCGAACTCAGCATCATAGCAAATTATGGAAGAAGCAATCCCGCCATAGACACCGCCTATTTTTCAACACTGAATTATTGGTATTGGTCATCCACATCCGTCACCAACAATCCGTCCGCAGCTTGGTGGGTGTTCTTCGGCAACGGCCATATCGGCTCTGACTCTAAGTCCGGCAAATTATTCTACGTGCGCTGTGTGCGCGGTGATTCCAGCTTCACCCGCAATTTTCAAGATAACGGCGACGATACAGTAACGGACCTGGGCACCGGCCTCATGTGGGAGAACGGCTCCAATGTGACCACCAAGAAAAGGACCTGGGCCGGAGCCCTGGCCTATTGCGAGAACCTGACCCTGGGAGGCCACAACGACTGGCGTCTCCCCAATCTCCAAGAGCTGAAGAGCATAGTTGATTATACTAAATCTTGGCCTGCCATATATCCCATATTTTCTGCGGTGTTTGGTTATTATTGGCCCTCCACGTCCCAAACCAACGCTCCAGACCATGCTTGGTTGGTGGACTTTAGCAGCGGCAGTCTCTACACGACTCCCAAGTACGGCATCACCTATGTGCGCTGTGTGCGCGGAGGCCTATCCGGGTCATTTCATGATTTGACCATTTCCATCGCGGCCGGAAGCGACGCCACCGACAGCGTCACCAGCAACGTGGGCGACATTGCGTGTTTGGGAGGCTCTCCTAATACCGGCACCTGCCAGGACAACTACACCGATATCACCACCGTCACTCTCACGGCCATTCCCGGCTCCGGCCATTCATTCACCGGCTGGGGAGGCGACTGTTCTGGCTGCGGGAGCAATCTCTCCTGCAATGTCACCATGTCTGCAGATAGGAGCTGCAATGCCACATTTGCAGTCAACCAGTACACCATCACGACCTCGGCCGCCCCTGCGGCTGGCGGTTCAGTATCGTGCTCGCCAAATCCTGTGGATCACGGCTCTACTTCCACATGCACCATCACCACCAACTCAGCTTATACCCTCCAGGGTGTGACCGGCTCCTGTGGGGGCACCTTGAATGGAAACACCTACACAACGAATGCAATAACTTCAGCCTGTACCGTGCAGGCCAATTTCACCCTCAACCAGTACACC
>WFVQ01000262.1 GCA_015491585.1 Deltaproteobacteria bacterium | reverse complement strand
ATTTCTGGTCCAGCGTGGGTATAGACCGTGGCGTCAGCCTCCCTGGTCATGGTCGAGCCTACGACGTTGCAGACAGTGAGCAGAGGAGTTCCTCGCTCCTTGGCCTTTCTCATCCCTGCCAGGGTGTCGGCGGTCTCACCGGATTGAGATATGGCGACGACCAAAACCGACGGGTCAAGAGGGATGTGGCGGTAGCGGAACTCTGAGGCGAGCTCTACCTCTGAAGGGACTCCGGCCCACTCCTCTATCCAGTACCTGGCCACCAATCCGGCATGCCACGAGGTCCCGCATGCCAGGAAGATGACCCTGGAGCACTGCCGTATCATGCTGTCCAGCGGCTCCAGCTCGGTGAGCCACACCGTTCCTTCGCCTGCGAACCTCCCTGCTATGGAGTTGTGGATGGCCGTAGGCTGCTCGTAGATCTCCTTGAGCATGAAGTGTTTATAGCCCTCCTTCTCGGCCATCGCGGGGCTCCATGTAATGGTCCTGGATGCCCGTTCCTTTTGGGATAGGTCAGCCATAGAGTAGATCTGGGCGCCCTGTGGGGTGAGCACCGCTATTTCATCCTCCTCCAGGAACAAGGCCTCCCTGGTATAGGGAAGGAATGCGGGGATGTCAGACGCGAGGATGGTCTCGTCCTCGCCAATCCCTATGACCAACGGAGAGTGGCGCCGCGCGGCAACAATCTTGTCGGGTTCGTCACTGCAGAGCACGCCGACGGCGAAAGAGCCGCGTACGGCCCCGAGGGCTGTGGCAAGGGCCTCCACGAGGTTGCCGGAGTAACACTCCTCCACCAGATGGGCGATGACCTCGGAGTCGGTCTCTGACGAAAAGGTATGGCCCTTGGAGAGGAGCCCCTGCTTGAGCTCCATGTGATTCTCTATTATCCCGTTATGGACGACCGCTATCTTTCCTCTGCAATCGAGATGGGGATGGGCGTTGGCCTCAGAGGGGCGCCCGTGGGTTGCCCACCTGGTATGACCAAGGCCCACCTTGGAGTTAGGGATGGGGCCCGACGATAGCTCCCTGTCCAGTAGCGATAGCTTGCCTTCCTTCCTGGCCAGGTTGAGCCTGCCGTCCTCGATCCATGCGACGCCGGCGGAGTCGTACCCGCGGTATTCCAGCCTCCTCAGCCCGTCCGTGAGCACCGGGATGGCCTGCCTGAATCCTATATAACCTACTATTCCGCACATTTGCCCCTGTCTCCGTCGAACCCCTGCAGGTACTCCTCCCATTCCGATGGAAGGAGGTATTTTTTGTTGGTGTTGCACTGCTTGCACGCAGGAACGAGGTTCTCTCTTACGCTCCGTCCGCCGCGGCTGAGGGGCACCACGTGGTCCATGGTGAGTTCCGACGGTTTGAACCGCCTTCCGCAGTAGTGGCATATGCCCCTGGCGCACTTCTTGCGCCACCATTTGGTGGTGCGTAAGCGCCTCGCCTCGCTCTTTTCTCTCGCGATGTCGGTTTCAGAACCCCATGTGATGACATCCATAGCCGCCTCTTGCGCCCCTGTTTCAAAAAAGAGGTGTGGGGTGCGTGGATTTCGATTATAAATAATAATATCTTAATTGAAAGAGAGGACCGGCTTTTTTGTGCAAAGGATGAGGGCGAGGAGCATTGGATAGATGGAACCACTGGTATTGAAAAGGGGCAAGGGGGCCGACGAGGAAGAGAACCGGTTCCTGAAGCTGAGGGAAAAGACCTATTGGCGTGCAGTGGAATATGCGGTTCCGAGCCCTTCGGCTGCGGTGCGGCGCATCCTCTCCACTGCCGCGGATCCGAGAGCGGGTGCGAGGGATGTCGGCAATGCGGTGTTGGTGGACTATGGCCTTACCCTCGAGCTCTTGAAGAAGGCCAACTCTGCCTTTTTCTCCCTGGGCAAGCGCCAGATCCTTTCAGTCCACCACATAGTGGTGCTCCTTGGCCTCGACGTGGTCATGCAGGTAGTGCTGGAGCATCCCATCTTTTCCACCTTGGAATTGAAAAAGAGGAAGGGGCACCAGGACCTCCAGAAGATTTTGATGGGCCTGTCGGTATTCAGCGGCTTGGTGGCCCAGGAGCTGGCCTCGCGGCTGGATCTTGACCCGGTCCTGGCCAGGACGTGCGCAACCTACCAGGGGTTGGGGCATCTTCTCCTGAGCTCTGTGGCGCCGAGGGCGTACTCCGTGATGTGGGAGGCCAGGAAGAACCACCGCAGGATGGTGCTGGTGGCCAAGACCTTGACAGGATGGCGTCCTGCCGAGCTGGGACTTGCGGTCTCGAGGAGCTGGAACCTTCCCGGTGTGCTGCGGCAGTGCATCAGCAGGAAGGAAGTGAGAAAAGGGTCATACAACCCGAAGGTTATCAAATTCTACCGGCTGGTCTATACCTGTGACGGTCTGCTCT
>WFVQ01000261.1 GCA_015491585.1 Deltaproteobacteria bacterium | reverse complement strand
GTTGGAGAGCGATTCCCTCGTTATACGAAGGTGGCACATCCGCGAATCCAACCTCCTCAGGAGGGCCCAGAGGTTCGGCCGTCTTACAGAGGACTACTTGGCCGCCCTGCCTACCCCGCCCGACCTCCTGCTCTTTCGCGACCCCTGGAGTGGAATACCCGCCACCACAGCGTTTCCACATACACCCGCCATCTTCGAGGTGAACGGCCTCCCTTCGTGGGAGCTCCCCCACACATATCCTGCCGTCACGCTGCGGGGAACGCTGTTGGAAAAACTGAGGGACATTGAGTGGTGGTGCCTGAGCCGCGCCGCAGCCATACTCACGGTCTCCCCGGTGACCCGCAAGGCCCTGATTCGAATGGGCACGCCGGCCCACACTATCTCCCTCATCCCCAACGGGGCCCTGGCCACCTTCTTCGAGGCTGAACGGTCCCGCAGCAACGGCAAACCGGGGGAGTTCCTCTATGTGGGTAGCCTTCAGCCCTGGCAGGGGGTGGAGACCGCCATCACCGCCCTCGCCCGTCTGGAGGATTCGGCCCGGATGACGGTGGTCCACACGGGGAAACGGCGCTGGCTCAAGCCGGTGGAGCGGCTGGTGCGGAAGCTGGGGCTCCAGGGCCGGGTGAAGCTTCTTCCACCGCGTAGCAGGGAAGAGGTGGCCGAGCTCATGGGCCGTGCCCTGGCCCTCCTGGCCCCACTGGCCCCGGTGGACCGCAACACCCTCCAGGGATGCTGCCCTTTGAAGATAATAGAGGCTATGGCCGCGGGAACGGCGATTCTGGCATCGGACCTGGAAGTCTGCCGCTGCCTGATCTCCCACGGGGAGGAGGGGTGGCTCATCCCTCCAGACGATGTCAGGGCATGGGCGCACGCCATGCAGCGGCTCTGCAGCCGACCGGAGGAGGCCCTTTCCATGGGAGAAAAGGGACGGCGCAAGGCCCTTTGTAATCACCATCCCCAGGTGCTAAAAGAGAGGTTGAGGCGGTTTTTTGAAGACGTGAAAGGAGGGATCCATGGGCGAGTTGAGGGAGGCCATCCTCCGCAGCAGAAGGGCGGAGGGGATTCGGGATACGATCCGGGGGATTCTCGACGATCTCCTGGCCATCAGCAACGACATCATCAAATACCAGAACAAAGCCGATAGATTACGGCTACTTGCAGTGGGCACCATTGTGGTAGGACTACTCCTGTTGATAGCGGGTTTGGCCCTGAATTATGAAAACACGGCATTGATTGGATTTCTCCTGGTCATTGGAGGAGGCGTTTGGGCCTTTTTTACCAAGCGTTACAGGGCCAAGCATGCCCTGTGGAAGGACTTCGAGACCACTGTGGTTCCCTTCTTGAGGGACATGGAGGAGGATATCGACCCGAAACGGCCGGTGGAGCTATCCTTGGACCTCCGGGGGCCAGTCAAGGCGAAGGTGGTCAAGGAGTGGTACAGCAAGGGTGGGGCCTACCATTTCTGGCAGTACGATGATCCTTGGCTTAAGCTCCGGGCCCGCCTAAGGGACGGCAATATCATGGAGCTCCAGTGCCGGACCACCTGGTTGGCCAGGACCAAAACCCGCAAATCGAAATGGAAATGGAAAAAGCAGAGGGAACCTCTAGAAAGGCCATTTTCAGGTTGATGCATGCGTAAAGTCCCTCAATTTTTCCGTCCGCTAAATGACCAACACCCTGTCTTGGCCACTTTTTTAAGTGGCTTTTTGGTTTTTTCTCTTGATTCCGCTTGTTTTTATCCCCATTTCTATGCTCTGGACGCAAAAAGACTGTAACGATCAAGATTATATGCCAAGTTCCGAAGTCCTATTTTTAAAGCCGCCCGGGCTAAACCTATCGTATGGAGTATCAGCGTCCGCGCTCGCTGACGCTGAACTCCAAATACATGTTCTACCCGACTGCGTATCCGAGACCGGCTACGATTACCCTGCCGCTCGCGTTTAGTCAGGGGCTTCCCCCTGTTTCCCTTGCGCTGGATATGCTCCCGGTAACCATGCATATACAGATAAAACAACAAAGAACGAGAACGGTACGCTGAATCAGCCCATACCGCACCACTGCTGTTATATTCATCCAAAACATCCAACATGACCTGGCTGTCATGAACCGAGGCAGCCGTTACCTTATGACCTCGTATCAACTTGTGCTCTACATCTATGGATATGTGATTCTTGTACCCATAATAGGACTTCCAGCCCTTCTTGGTCCACCGGGCATCTGTGTCCTTCTGCCTACGCTTGGCTTCAGACCACCCAGAAATCTTTTCCCCAGACTTGATGGCTTCATTCTCCTTGCGGCTGTTCCTCTGCTTCGGCACAGAAACTATGCTGGCGTCAATTATCTGGCCCCTACGGGCCGCAAAACCGTTCTCATTCAAAAAAACATCGAATTGAGCAAATAACTCGTCAAATATCCCCGCTTCCTTCAACTTTTCCCTGAACAGCCAAATCGTCTTCGAATCCGGAACCCTATCACCTATCCCTATATCCAAAAAACGCATAAAAGAAAGACGATCAAGAATCTGCAACTCAGTAACATCGTCTGAAAGATTATAAAGTGATTGCAGAATCAACACCTTGAACATCATTACCGGATCATAGGGCCTGCGTCCCGTAGCCTTTTTCTTCTCGCGAATCTTGTTCAATATAGGACGAAACATCTCCCAATCGATCAGCTCATTTAACCTCTTGAGGGGATCACCATTGGAATCAATCTTGCGCAACCTGAAATCTACGTCGAAAAACCCTGTCTGCTTCATGGAGATCCCCCCACTATTAATCTTTATTTCAGCTAGTTATTCTAACACAGTCTCCCAAATAAAGCTCGTAGTTTCTAGAGATTCCCTTTAGCTGTGGGCGCAGACCTTGGCGCACTTCGCGTGCAAGCGGAGTTCGCTGAACAGGGAGTGCGCGTTGCTCGCCTGATGCTCAATGTTCTTGAAATAGCCGTGGCACAGCGACGCTCCAGGGAAGTAATCCAGCCGAACACAGTATACCTCTATTGCCTTCGGGCTTCGCTGCAAAGAGACTGGAGTGCGTACCTCTCTGGGATCCGTTGGCGATTGCTACGACAATGCAATATCTGAGAGCTTTTTTGCCACACTCGAACGCGAGCTCCTGGAAAGGCGCAGATTCCGCTTGGAACGAAAGCCATAAACAGCCCGCTAAAACGGGGCAACTCCATCCGCTACTTGTCCAGGATGCCCGGGCTCTGGCCTGTCCCCTTTAGTCCTCCAGGGTGGAGGTGTCGCCTATTTCGAGGCCCAGCTCCTGGGCCCGGAGCAGGCGCCGCATGATCTTCCCGGAGCGGGTCTTTGGCAGCTTGTCCACGAACTCCACATGCTTCGGAGTGGCGATGGGGCCGAGCTCATGGCGCACGTGCTGGATGATGGTCTTTCTCAGGCCGTCGGATGGGGTCTTGTCCGCCCTGAGTACCACGAAGACCTTTATGACCTCTCCTTTTATCTCGTCGGGTATGCCAATAGCCGCCGCTTCTGCCACTGCAGGATGGCTGACCAGGGCATTCTCCACATCAGCGGTGCCTATCCTGTGGCCCGCCACATTGAGCACGTCGTCGGAACGGCCGAGCACAGAGAAGTATCCCTCCTCGTCGCACACTGCCACGTCACCGGTGAAGTAGCAGTTGGGTATGACGCTCCAGACCTCGCGGTACCTCTCCGGATCGCCGTATATGGTCCTCATCATGTATGGAAGCGGCTGCCGGAGCACCAGGTCGCCTCCCTGTCCTGCTGGCACCGGGTTCCCTTTCTCATCCACCACGTCCGCCACCACGCCAGGCATGGGGCGTCCTGCCCTGCCCGGTTTGTTGGGCATGGCCGGCATGGTGCCCAGTATGGGGGATGCCACCTCGGTCTGCCAGAAGTTGTCGATGCAGTGGCCGTTCTCCTCCAGGATCACCTTTTGCGCAAAGCTCCATGCCTCGGGATTGAGGGGTTCTCCTGCAGAGGCCAGGATTCGCAGCGTGGAGCGGTCGTATTTCTTGATGTGCTCCTCTCCGAACCGCATGAACATCCGGATTGCGGTGGGCGCGGTGAACATCACCGATACCCCGTACTTCTGCACCATCTCCCATACCACTCCGGGATGGGGGTAGTCGGGCGCGCCCTCCCTCACCAGAATGGTGGCACCGGCGCAGAGGGGGCCGTAAACGATATAAGAGTGCCCTACTATCCAGCCTATGTCAGAGGTGGACCAGTAGACGTCCTTGTCCTTCACGTCGAAGAAGGCCCGGGTGAGGTAGTAGGTGCCCACCATGAAGCCGCCGTGGACGTGGACCACCCCCTTGGGCTTGCCGGTGGTGCCCGAGGTGTAGAGGATGAACAGTGGGTCCTCGGAGTCCATCACCTCGGCCTCGCATTTGTGGGAGTGGGCCCTCAGCAGCTCCCAGAAGTCGTCTTCCCACTCGTTCAGCTCTATTTCGGGCTCCTGGCGCCTGAGGACCACTATGCTCTCGACGAAATCCAGGTCCTTCACGGCCTCGTCCACAGTGGCCTTTAGCCTGACCACTTTGCCCCGGCGGTAGCCTATATCGGCGCATATCACCATCTTGGCCCTTGAGTCCTGGATCCTGGACATGAGCGCGCCTGCACCCATGCCGGCATAGACCACCGAGTGGATGGCCCCGATCCTGGCGCATGCGAGCATGGCTATGATGCCTTCGATGGTGAGCGGCATGTAAATGACCACTCTATCGCCCTTCTTGATGCCCTTGGACTTGAGCGCGTTTGCGAACTGGTTCACCCTGTCGCGGAGCTGGCCGTAGGTGGCCACCTGTTCCTCGCCCTCCTCGGACAGCCAGATGATGGCGACCTTGTTGCGGCGCCACGAGTCGGCATGGCGGTCCAGGGCGTTCACAGTGATGTTGGTCTTCCCTCCAACGAACCATCTGTGGTCAGGAAAGTCTATCTCCCGCACCCGCTCCCACGGTTCGAACCAGACTAGCTCCCTGGCGATTTGCCCCCAGAAGCCCTCGGGGTCCCGGATGGAGTAGGCGTATACCGATTCGTAATCCTTGATGTAGGCCTCTTCCACCACCCTTTTGGGCGGATCAACCTTTTCGTCTATCTTGGTCAGGGCCTCGATCTGTTGCTTGAAATTGGTTCCCATGATCCCTCCTTGTTATGCGGCCTTTTGACAGCAAAGTGGATCCGCTGTCCACTCAACTCAATAACAAGCCCGCAAGGGGGATGGCAAGGCGTGGGGAGCAAACGGAACCGAACAAAATGAAAAGGGGCGTCTCAAAGGACGCCCCTTCAGAGGGCTCAGCATCCTTCCACCGCGGCCCTGGCCCTCTTTATCTTGAGCTTGACCTTGGTGCCACGGGGGATATCGAATCCTTTCTCCACCTGCAGCAGCGTCACGGTCTGCTTCTCTTCGTCTATCCAGAGAAGTATAGCACCGTCACCATCGTCGGCCTTCAGCTCCAGTCCCCTTTCCCTGTCGAGGGGGACAATTGCCACGATCTTGGCGAGGGCCTTACCCCTCTTCCCGTCCTGGCCTTTATACCTGATGACCGCCGCGTCTCCTGCCTTCGCCCTTGGCCCTTTTCCAAATATCACCACATTGGCACTGGTGGCGTTGACTCCGCACGCCTCCTCAGCGAATGTCGGAATAAGGGCGGTGAGCCGCTCGCAGGTGGCCTGGTTAGGAATCCCGGTCTCGCCCTTGTAGGTGGCCGCCATGCCGTTCATGGGCGCGGCGAGCAGGATTCCCAGTGTGAGTATAGCCAATATCTTCTTGGTCATGACGTCCCTCCTTTCACTTCTTCCGCTTTCTTCCGTGGCAACCGCTGCACTTCACCGGTCCGGTGGCGGCGCCTTCTTTTTTCAACTTCAGATGGCATGCCTTGCAGGTGTCGTGGAAGTAGGCGGCCAGCTTCTTGGGCCCTCCCTTCTCTTCCAAACTCTTTGCAAGCGAGCGGCACGGGTC
>WFVQ01000260.1 GCA_015491585.1 Deltaproteobacteria bacterium | reverse complement strand
GTCAACAGGGGATCATCGGCCTCCACCGTCCCCCTGCCCACCAGTATGGCGTCTGACACCGCCCTCAGCTTGTGGCCTCTCCTCCTGGCCTCTTCGTTGGTGATCCACTTGGAATCACCCGTCCTTGTAGCTATCTTGCCGTCCAGGCTCGCGGCCACTTTGGCCACCACCCAGGGCATGCCGGTGGAAACGTGCTTTGCAAACGGGGCTATCAACCCCATGCACTCTTCCTCAAGGCATCCAGTCCTCACCTTTACGCCCATAGCGCGCAGGCTGGAGCCCCCCCCGCCCTCGACGCGGGGATTTGGATCCAGACAGCCTATCACTACCTCCTTTATGCCGGCTTCAAGAACCGCCCTGGTGCATGGCGGGGTCCTGCCCGTATGGTTGCACGGCTCCAGGGTCACGTAGATGGTGCCGCCCCTGGCGCCATCCCCAGCCGCCCTTATGGCATTGACCTCCGCATGCGGGCCACCGGCCTTCTTGTGATATCCCTCCCCGACGATCCTTCCGTCTCTAACGATCACCGCTCCCACAGGCGGATTGGGTGAGGTCTTGCCAAGGGCGCGCCTGGCAAGGGAGAGGGCGCGCCTCATCATGGTCGTATCCAAAACACTCCAGCCCATCTACTTGGCGCCCTCCCGCAGCAGCTCCTCGAGCTGGGCCATGAACTCCTTGAGATCCTTGAACTGTTTATATACTGATGCGAACCTGACGTAAGCCACGTCGTCCCACTCCTTTAGCTGGGCCATGACCCTCTCTCCTATGACCCTGCTCTCCACCTCTCTCTCTCCGCGGTCCTGGATCCCCCGTTCCAGCTCCTCGACAAAGGCCTCTATCTGCTCCACCTTTATGGGACGCTTCTCGCACGCCTTCAGTATTCCCTCCACTATCTTCTTGCGTTCGAACGGCTCGCGGCTTCCGTCCTTCTTGACCACAACCGGTATGAACTCCTCCACCCTCTCGTAGGTGGTGAACCTCTCGCAGCACGACAGGCACTCGCGCCTGCGCCGGATCGCGCGGCCATCCTTGCTGGCCCTGGAATCCACGACCTTGCTCTCCTGATGATTGCAAAACGGACACTTCATGGGACGCCCTCGTACTCCACAAAGGAGGCGCTAAGTCAAAACGATATCTATCTTTGGCTACCCCATCTACCAAATCGAAGGGGGCAGTTCAAGCCGGAATTGGAAAAGCAGGACCGGACGGAAACCGATCAGTTCAACTGAACCAGCCTGATCTCCGCCTCGTCGAGCATCTCCCTGGAGAGGTCGTCGGCGTAGCCCTCGCGGTAGTAGATGGTGGTCACTCCCGCATTTATCAGCATCTTCGTACAGATGACACAAGGAAGGTTGGTGCAGTAGAGCACCGAGCCGGCAACGCTTATGCCGTGGTATGCCGCCTGGATGAGCACGTTCTGCTCGGCATGGAGGGCGCGGCACAGCTCGTGGCGCTGGCCGGAAGGTATGTTAAGGCGTTCACGGAGGCAACCTATCTCCATACAGTGGCGCAAGCCGGAAGGTGCGCCGTTGTAGCCGGTGGCGAGGATACGCTTCCCCTTGACCAGCACGGCCCCCACCTTGCGCCTCAGACACGTGGAGCGCGTGGCCACGAGATCGGTGAT
The DNA here is from genome assembly GCA_015491585.1 of Deltaproteobacteria bacterium. Classification (GTDB taxonomy): domain Bacteria; phylum Desulfobacterota; class Dissulfuribacteria; order Dissulfuribacterales; family S140-46; genus S140-46. The sequence continues at coordinate 9,568 of WFVQ01000260.1, read as the reverse complement.
GGACATGAAGTACTCGTCCCAGGAGGGCCTGGGATGCCCACCGCCCTCCACGAATCAACCCACCTCTTCCAAAGCCTTCCTGTAGAGATCCAGCCTGGACTGATACAGCGGAAACCGCTCGCACAGGGCGCGCACCTTCTTCCTGATATCCCGCACCAACGCGTCGTCGGCGGGGTTGGTGAGCAGGTCCACTATATAGCCGCCGATCTCCTCCATCTCCTCGGTCCCCATTCCCCTGGTGGTGAGAGCGGGCGTGCCTATCCGTATGCCACTGGTGACCTTTGGAGGGTTGGGGTCGTATGGGATGGCGTTCTTATTCACAGTGATGCCAGCGCGCTCCAGCACTGCCTCGGCCTCGGCGCCGGTGATCCCCTTGTCGCTCAAGTCCAGCAGGATGAGATGGTTGTCGGTACCGCCCGACACCAGCCTGAACCCGGCAGTGGCCAAAACGTCGGCCAGGATCTTGGCATTGGCCAGGACGCGGTGGCAGTAGGTCTTGAACTCTGGGGCAAGGGCCTCCTGGAAGGCCACTGCCTTGGCTGCAATCACGTGCATCAGGGGCCCTCCCTGGATACCGGGAAAGATCTGGCTGTCTATCAGGGAGCCGTAGCGTTCCGTTGTCAGTATGAATCCTCCCCTCGGGCCCCGAAGGGTCTTGTGGGTGGTAGAGGTGACGAACTCGGCGATCCCCACAGGAGAAGGATGGTTTCCAGACGCCACGAGTCCGGCTATATGGGCCATGTCCACCATGAGATAGGCACCCACGCTGTCGGCGATGGCCCGGAACGCCATGAAGTCGATGGTCCGCGGGTAGGCACTGGCACCCGCCACTATGATGCGGGGCCTGTGCTCCTCGGCCAGCTCCTGGACCTGGGCGAAGTCGATGGTCTCGGTATCCCGGTCCACGCCGTAGTGGACAACGTTGTAAAGCCGGCCTGAAAAGTTGACCTTGGAGCCGTGGGAGAGGTGCCCTCCGTGGGCCAGGTCCATAGAGAGGATGGTATCGCCAGGATGGAGCATTGCGAAATAGACCGCCATGTTGGCCTGGCTTCCCGAGTGGGGCTGGACATTGCAGTATTCCGACCCGAACAGCATGTTTAGACGCTCCCTTGCCAGGGACTCCACGGTATCCATGTTCTCGCACCCGCCGTAATAGCGGTGGCTGGGATAACCCTCTGCATACTTGTTCATGAAGGCGCTGCCCTCTGCCTCCATGACCGCCTCGCTGGCGAAGTTCTCCGAGGCTATCATCTCCAACTGGCCGGTCTGACGCTCCAACTCCGACATGAGCGCCCGGAAGATGTCTGGATCGGTCTTCAATAAGTGCAACACGTCTGCCCCCGTTAATCGTCTATCATGCAGATCCTGCGGTGGTGCCTGCCCCCCTCGAAAGGGGTCTCCATCCAGACCTTGACCATCTCCTTGGCCAGGCCCGGTCCTATGACCCTGGCCCCCAGGCACAGGATGTTGGCGTCGTTGTGCTCCCTGCTCATCCGGGCCGTGAAGAGCTCGTGGCACAGGGCCGCCCTGATCCCACGGAACCTGTTGGCGGCGATTGACATGCCGATACCAGTGCCGCAGATGAGGATCCCCCTGTCGCAGCCGCCTCCGGCCACCAGGGACGCCACCTCCTTGGCATAGTCGGGATAGTCCACGGACTCCGGGGAGGTACACCCCTTGTCCACCACTTCGTGCCCCATAGAGAGAAGCAGCTCCTTGAGCTCCTCCTTAAGGACATAACCCCCGTGATCAGAACCTATGGCCACCTTCAACGCGGTCACCCCCATACTCGCACCAGACAGCCGGCCTCTCAGCCGTACTTCTTGAAAATCAACACCGCATTCGTCCCACCGAAACCAAACGAGTTGGACATGGCAACCCCGACATCCATCTCCCTGGCCTTGTTGGGAGTGTAATCGAGATCGCACTCTGGATCAGGCTCGTCCAGGTTGACGGTGGGTGGAATCACTCCCTCTACTATGGCCTTTACCGAGAACACCGCTTCTACGCCACCGGTGGCTCCAAGCATATGCCCGGTCATGGACTTGGTGGAACTGATGGCCAGCTTGTAGGCGTGGTCGCCGAAAACCCGCTTGATGGCCCTGGTCTCGCAGACGTCGTTGAGCGCTGTACTGGTACCGTGGGCATTGATGTAGTCAACCTCCTCGGGCGCCATACCTGCATCCCTGAGGGCCATCTCCATACACCTGGCCGCCCCCTCTCCATCGTCTGGGGGGGCGGTCATGTGAAATGCGTCGCCGGTCAGCCCGTATCCCACCACCTCGGCGAGGATGCGGGCGCCTCGCTCCTGGGCGTGCTCCAAGGACTCCAGCACCATAATACCGGCACCCTCGCCGAGCACGAACCCGTCCCGGTCCTTGTCAAAGGGACGGGAGGCCCTCTCCGGCTCTTCATTCCTGGTGGAGAGCGCCTTGAGCGCCGAGAAGCCGGCGAAGGCCAGAGGCGTGATCACCGACTCTGCTCCGCCGGTTATCATCACATCGGCATCTCCCCTGGCGATGACCTTGAATGCCTCGCCTATGGCATGGGTACCGGCGGCGCAGGCCGTGCACACCACTGTGTTGGGCCCCTTGGCCCCGAACTCAATGGATATCTGTCCTGAGGCCATGTTTGGTATGGCCATAGGAATGAAAAACGGGCTGACCCTCCTGGGGCCCCTCTTCACCAGAATGTCGCGGTACTCCTCTATGGTGCCGAGACCGCCCAGCCCCACGCCGGTGATCACTCCCACGCGCTCGGCGTTGGACGAGTCTATAGTCAGCCCAGCATCCTCGATGGCCATTCTGGCTCCGGCCATAGCCAGCCGCACGAAGGGATCTAAACGCTTGACCAGCTTGGCCGACATAAACTCCTCTGGATGGAAATCCTTCACCTCTCCCGCGATCTGTGAGGGATATCCATCGATGTCGAACCTGGTGACCCTGGCTATGCCGGACCTTCCGGCCACTATGTTGGCCCAGCTCTCCTCGACCCCTATCCCCACCGGGCACACTACGCCAAGGCCTGTGACCACCACCCGGCGCCCGGATTCCATCGCCACGGTCCTGCCATTTCCGTCCATAAGATTACTCCCAGCGGCCGTTTAAAGGCCGTTGAAAAGCGAGCTACTTCGCATGCTCCTTTATATAATTGATGGCATCCTGAACGGTCTGCATCTTCTCTGCATCCTCGTCGGCGATCTCGATACCGTACTCCTCCTCCATAGCCATCACCAACTCCACGAGGTCCAGCGAATCCGCGCCGAGATCGTCAACGAACGATGCCTCCGGAACGATCTTCTCCTTGGGCACTGAGAGCTGCTTTGCGATTATCTCAACCATCTTCTCGTCGATATTGCTCATGACATCCTCCTTGTGAAGAGTTTTCTATTCTCAACCTTTTACGGTCTTGGTCCCTATCCCCACAGCGGCCCTGGGAAACCGCGCCTTCCTATTCGCACAACAGGCCGCCGTTCACGTGGAGCACATGGCCGGTGATATAGGAAGCGCTGTCTGAGGCCAGGAAAGAGACGGCCGCGGCCACCTCCTCCGCAGTTCCCATCCTTCCCACTGGTATCTGCCCCAGGAGCTGCTCCTTGATCTTGTCCGGAAGCACCTTTGTCATGTCGGTCTCGATGAAACCTGGGGCCACGACGTTCACCGTTATCCCCCTGGGAGCCACCTCCCTTGCCAACGACTTGGCGAAACCCGCAAGCCCGGCCTTGGCCGCGGCGTAGTTGGCCTGACCCGCATTGCCCATTGCGCCCACCACTGAACCAATATTTATTATCCGCCCCCAGCGGGCCTTCATCATGGCACGCAGGACCGCCTGGGTGCAGTTGAAGACTCCCTTTAGGTTCACGTCGAGCACCCGGTCCCAATCCTCTTCCTTCATCCGGGCCAGCAGGGTATCCCTGGTTATTCCGGCGTTGTTGACCAGCACATGGACCGTGCCCCTCTCATCGAGAACCCCTCCCAGGGCCTTGGAGACCGCCTCCCTGTCGGAAACGTCGAACTGGAGCAGCGCGCCGTCTCCACCGGAGCCCCGGATGACATCCAGAACCGCCTGGGCCGCGTCCGGGCTGCTGGCATAGTTCACATAGACGAAGGCCCCTTCCGCTGCGAGCTCCCTGCATATGGCGCTTCCGATTCCTCTGGACCCTCCGGTAACAACCGCGACCTTTCCCTCCAGTCTCCTAGCCATGACACCCCCTACTTGCTCACGATCTTTTGAACTTCATGGACCAAGAGCGGCAACAGCACCCTGGCGTCCCCGACCACACAGTGGCTGGCCATATCGAACACCGGCGCGGACTCGTCCTTGTTGACCGCAACGAATGCGTCCACGTTCTGGATCCCGACGGTATGGGGCGCGGCACCGGAAATACCCAGGGCCAGATACATCTTCGGGGAGATGGAGACGCCGGTCTGGCCTATCTGCGCGGACTCAGGCAGCAGCCCCATATCGCACACAGGCCGTGTCGCCCCTACGGCACCACCCGTGAGGGATGCCAGCACCTGGGCCTGGGCTATCAGCTTCTCGTCGGCCACACCTCTGCCTATGCCTACTATAAAATCGGCCTTTCTCAGGTCAGGCCCCTCCCGCTGCAAGGGCCTGCTCTCAACCACCCTGACACCACCGGCCCCTATGGGACCGGGATCAAACGGCACCACCTCGCCCCGGCGCGAGGAATCATGGGAAGGCAGAGGAAAGGAATAGGGCTTCACCGTTGCCATCTGCGGCCTGCGCTCTGGACAGACTATGGTGGCCATGAGATTGCCGCTGTAGGCAGGACGGGTGGGCAGCAGCAGCCTCTCCTCCTCGTCCACGTCCAACTCCATGCAGTTCGCCGTCAGGCCTGTCTCCAGGAGTGTAGCAGCGTAAGGGAGAAACGAACGGTTCTGATCAGTCGCAGCCGCTATCACCATCTCGGGCTGCACCTCCTCGACGAGCCGGGCCAGAGCAGTGCCGAACACACTCCCGACAAAGGAGGAGAACTCCTCTCCCTCCACCACATACACCTTGTCGGCCCCGTAGCCCACGAGCTCCGCCGGGGCGTTGCCGAGGCCCGCTCCGATCACCGCGGCGAAGACCTCTGTCTCCAGCCGGTCGGCCAGCTCCCTGGCCTTACCCAGCAGCTCCAGCGTGGCCGAGTGGAAACCCTCTTCGGTCACCTGGGCAACTACCATTATGCCGCGCCAGGCGGCCCTGTCACTACCGCCCGCCATCACAAGACCCCTGTCTGTTTCATTATCTCCACTATGGCCTCCACCTGCTGCGCCGGTTCGCCTGTTATCATCTGGCGCTCACCGCGCTGCTCTGGCACCCAGGTCCTGTGGACCCTGGTGGGGGAGCCGGAAAGGCCCAAAAGGGCCGGATCCGCCCCGAGATCCTCACCGGTCCAGACCGGGATCTCGGCCTTCTTGGCTCTCATCTTTCCCTTGAGCGAGGGCACTCGCACGATATTCAAACCGCTCTCCACGGTAAACAGACATGGAGGCCCCACCTCCAGCAGGTCCTCCCGATCCTCGAACAACCTCCTGACCCTGAAGAGCCCGCCGTCTTCGGCATACTCCAGGCCTCCCACACATGTTACGTAGGGGATGGAGAGCCTGGCCGCCAGGCCAGGGCCAACCTGGGCCGTGTCACCGTCGGAGGTGAGCTTGCCGCAGAGGACAAGATCGCATCCCCCCAGCTTCTCTATGGCCTTTGCGAGCACGTAGGTGGTGGCAAGGGTGTCTGCTCCGGCGAAGGCCCGGTCAGAGAGGAGAACCACCGAATCTGCGCCCAGGGCGATGGCGTCCCTGAGAGCGGTCTCAGCCTGCGGAGGCCCCATAGTGATCACAGCGACCTCGCCACCCACCTGGTCGCGCAGCGCCAGGCCCGCCTCCAGGGCATGGAGATCGTGCTGGTTTATCACCGCCTCCACACCCTCCCTTATCAGGGTGCCTTTCTCCCTGTCGAACCGTACCGTCCTGCTGTCAGGAACCTGTTTTATACAGACGACTATCTTCATTCCGCGCCCCTGCACCGGCTCACACGTGATATTCCTTGTTGAGGGCATTGCCGATGATGTTGCGCAGGATCTGGTTGGTCCCCTCGTAGATCTGAAGCACCTTGGCGTCCCTCATCATCTTCTCCACAGGATAATCCTTCATGTATCCGTAACCGCCCAGGATCTGCACCGCGTCAGTGGTGATCTTCATGGCCATGTCGGTGGGAAACAGCTTGGCCATAGCCGACAGCTTCGCGATGTCCTTGGCACCGGAATCTATGGTGCGGGCCACGGCGTACACCAGCGCCCTGCTCGCCTCTATGGCCGTGGCCATGTCGGCCAGCATGTGCTGCACCGCCTGGAACTGTATGATGGGCTGGCCAAACTGCTCCCGCTGCTTCGCGTGCTTCACCGCCTCGTCCAGGGCGGCCTGGGAGAGCCCAACGGCCATTGCGCCGATACCTGGCCGGGCCAGGTCCAGGGTCTTCATGGCCACTATGAAACCGAGGCCCCTCCTGCCGAGCATCCGGTCCTTTGGAATGCGGCAGTTGTCGAAGAAGAGCTCCCTGGTTGAAGAGGCCCGCAGCCCCATCTTCCTCTCCTTCTTGCCGAAGGTAAAGCCTGGATCGCCCTTCTCCACCACGAAAGCTGTGGCGCCCCTGGCCCCCTTGTGCCTGTCGGTCATGGCGATGATGGTGTAGATCTTCGCCTCCTCGCCTGAGGTTATCCACTGTTTAGAGCCGTTGAGCACCCAGTAGTCTCCATCTTCCTCGGCCGTGGTCTGCATGGCCGCCGCGTCGCTGCCGGCGGTCACCTCGGTCAGCCCGAAGGCAGCGAGCTTCTCGCCAGAGGCTATGGCCGGGAGGTACTTCTTCTTCTGCTCCTCAGAGCCGTACATAACTATGGGATAACCGCCAAGGGCGCAGGCGGCATAAGTGGTGGTCACTGCTATGCAGCCGTAGGCGAGCTGTTCGATGGCAAGGCAGATGTCGAAGGTGCGGCCGCCGAACCCCCCATACTCCTCGGGGACGAAGAGCCGGAACATGTCGGCCTGGGCAAGGTCCCTGACGATCTCCCAGGGAAACTTCTCTTCCTCGTCGAGCTCGGCCCGCACGGGGATGATCTTCTCCTCGGCGATCTGGCGCGCCAGCTCGACAATCATCTGTTGCTCTTCGGTCAAGAAATAGTCAACTGAAGCCATATCCGTCACCACCCTCCCTGTGTTCACAAAAAAACGCGGACAACCCGCCTACCAGCGCACCAGCATCGAGCCCCACGTGAATCCACCCCCGAAGGCCACCATCAACACATTCATGCCGGGAGAAAGCCTTCCCTGGCGGTTGGCTTCGTCCAAAGCTATGGCTATGCTGGCTGCGGAGGTATTACCATATTTGTCAATGTTGATAAAGACCTTGTCCTGCTCCAACCCCATGCGCTGACGAAGAAAATCCAGTATCCGCATATTCGCTTGATGCGCTATCAACAGGTCCACGTCACCCATGTTCAGGCCATTGGACTCCAGCGCCTCCAGGGCCACCGATTCCAGGGCCTTGACCGCGTGCTTGAACACCTCTCTGCCCTGCATCTGTATGAACTGGAGCCCTTGCTCAAGATTGTCATGGCTCACCGGAAACCTGGTTCCACATCCCTTGACCGTCAGGAGCTCCCAGAGGGAGCCGTCGGAGTGGAGATGGGAAGAGAGGATGCCGCGGTCCCCCTCTTCCCCTATTACCAGCGCCGCGCCGGCACCGTCGCCGAACAGGACGCAGGTGGAACGGTCCTCCCAGTTCACCCTTCTGGACAGGACCTCGCTTCCTATCACCAGCACCTTCATGGAGGGATCGCACCTCACGAACCGCTCCGCCACCGACAGCCCGTATATGAATCCAGAGCAAGTGGCCATGAGATCCATTGCCCCTGCACGGCCAGCGCCAAGTGCGTCCTGGACCAGGCAGGCCACCGAGGGCATCACCATATCGGGCGTCATGGTGGCTACCAGGATGAGATCAAGATCCGCGGCATCGACTCCCGCCATCTCTAAGGCACGGCGCCCCGCCTCTGCGGCGAAAAGGGAGTTATTTTCCCCCTCTCCAGCGATACGGCGTTCACATATCCCTGTCCTGGTCCTGATCCACTCATCCGAGGTATCCACCATAATTTCCAGGTCCTTGTTGGTAACCACCCTGGATGGAAGCGACGAACCGGTTCCTACAATCTTAGCGCGGACAGCCATCCCCCCACCACCTTCATATCGTCCAGCCGAGCAGCCTCCATTGGAAGCGGCTACTTGTAGAGGTCTTCATACCTGCCCAAGGCCTCTTTCAGCTTGCCGAGCAGATCAGACGCGGCGAGACCACTGGCGACGCGCACGGCATTCTTGATGGCCTTGGCTCCCGACCTGCCGTGGCAGATTATGGCAACCCCCTTGGTCCCGAGCAGAGGGGCCCCGCCGTATTCTGAGTAGTCGACCCGCTTCTTGAACCGCCTGAAGGCCCCTTTCGCCAGCAGATAGCCCATGCTCGCCATTGGGCTGGAAGAGAGCTCGGACTTCAGCATCAACAGGATGGACTCTGCCAGCCCCTCGCTCAACTTCAGGCATATGTTGCCCACGAAACCGTCACACACTATGACGTTAACGTCGCCCCTAAAGACCTCCCTGCCCTCCACGTTTCCCACGAAGTTGAGGGAGGTGCCGTGGAAGAGGTCGTGGGCCCTCTTCACCTGTTGGTTACCCTTGGAGTCCTCTTCGCCGATGCTGAGAATACCAACGGCCGGATTTTCTATGCCAAGAAACTCGGAAGAGAAGACCGCGCCCATCACCCCGAACTGGAGGAGATGGTGGGGCTTGCAATCGACATTGGCGCCCACGTCTATCATTACCGCGGGCTCTTTCAGGGTAGGCATCACGGTGGCTATGGCAGGACGGACGCCGGAGAACCTCCCCAGGGTTACCAGGGCGGTCGCAAGAGTGGCCCCCGAGTTGCCCGCGCTCACCACCGCACTGGCATCACCTCGCTTCACGAGATCGAAGGCCACCTTTATGGTGGAATCCTTCTTGCGCCTCAGGGACTCGGCCGGGGATTCGTCCATCCCCACCACCTGGGATGCATGATGTATCTCTATGGGCAGGGAGGCGCCGCCCTGGCGGTCCAGCTCAGCCGCAAGCACCTCTTCCTCGCCCACAAGGACGATGGCGGTGCCGAACTCGCGGGCCGCCTCGACGGCCCCTTCAACCAGGACCGCGGGGCCGTGGTCCCCGCCCATGGCATCCAGGGCTACCGCCATCAACTAAAATTCTTCGGACTCGAGAAAATTCTTACCTTTATAGGTGCCGCAAGAGCGGCACGCCCTGTGGGGCAGCTTGGGCTCCATGCACTGGGGGCAACTGGACAAGCTCCTCGGCTTAATGGCGTCGTGGGCACGCCTCTTGCCCCTTCTCGCCCTGGACACTTTTCTCTTTGGTACAGCCATTTCTATCTCCTCCGGTATGTCACGTTAGTGCATCAAATCTCTCTTAGTAACACCTCTAAGCCTCGCCGCCAACCACAATCTCAGTCCAGAAGCCCCTTCAGT
>WFVQ01000259.1 GCA_015491585.1 Deltaproteobacteria bacterium | reverse complement strand
GGTCCCCGCCGGGGCCGGGGAGCTTGTGCAGAAGGCCCGTCACGCCTATGACAAGGCCGACTACCCTCAGGCCGTCAGGCTCCTGAGAACGGCCGTAACGAGGTTCCCTGGGTCGGATGAGCTATGGGCACTCTACGATAGGGCTGTAGTGGCCCGGGAGCTGGATGGATTCCTCAGCTCCATTCCCAAGGACCGCTACAAACTCATGCCCTGGGACTATCAAAAGGCCGTGGAGGCGGGGAAGAGGTTCTTTATCCTCGATGTCCGGGAGCCGGAGGAGTTTGACAAGGGCCATCTGAAGGGCTCCATCAACGTCCCGTTCCGGGAGGTTATGAAACACCTGGACCTGCTGCCCAGGGATCAGACCATCCTCTTGGTCTGCCGCACGCAGCACCGGTCCAACTACGTCATGGAGGCCCTCAGGGCCGTTGGGTTTACCGATGTACTAAACCTCGCAGGGGGTTACAGGGGCTGGTTGCACTGGCTCAAGAAGTCCGAGGCCGCTGGCACGCCGGCTCCTGGGGCCGTCACCAAACCGGCCAGTACGCCTGAGGATTCAGGGTCGAACTCTAATGGCGAGGAGGAAGAGGAAGAGGAGGATTTTGGATGTTAACCAAATCACACAAAGGAGGTTGTCTCATGAGACATTGGTTTGGCAAGGCAGGAGGAAGGTTGGGAGCGCCGTTGCTGGCTGTGGTGGCGGCACTTCTCTTCGGCATCAGCGCCGTCTATGCCGGCGGCACGCCCGCGGTTCAGGATCCGTTGTTGCAGGTCTTGATCAAAAAGGGGATCCTGACGCCGGAGGAGGCGGCTCAGATCAAGGCCGAGGCGGACCGTGTGGCCCAGCAGCAGAAGCAGGAGGTTGTCAAGGAGGCCTCCCAGGCCGCTGCCAAGGAGGCGTCTATTCCCAAGGCCCTCAAGGGACTTTCCATCAGCGGTTTGGGCTATATCCACTACGATGTGGGCACCAAGCCTGAGCCCGGCGACAACGACGACAGCTTCAACAGGTTCACCCTGGGCCGTGGCTATTTCACGGTAAAGAAGAAGATCAATCCCTGGATGTCGGGCCGGATCACCATGGATCTCACCCGCAAGAGCGATGGTGACTGGGCGTACCGGCTGAAGTACCTCTACGCCGAGCTCAAGCCCCAGGACATGGGCTTCTTCACCAACATGAAGATGGAGGTCGGCCAGGGCCACAACCCTTGGCTGGACTTCCAGGAGCATGTGAATCCCTACCGTGCTCAGGGCACCATGGCCATCGAGCGGGCCGGGGTCTTCAACTCCGCCGACTTGGGTGTGAGCCTGCGGGGTAACTTCGGCGGCAAGTTGGCCGATGCCAAGGCCAAGACCGGCAATCACCACTATGACGGTCTTTATGGAAGCTGGCACATCGGTGTTTACAACGGCAGCGGCTATCATGCCGATGAGGTCAACGGCAACAAGGCCGTGGAGGGCCGCATCACCATTCGTCCGCTTCCCAACGTGATTCCCGGCCTCCAGATCAGCTATCTGGGGATGTTCGGTGAGGGCGCCAAGAAGTACAACGACGAGAGCCCCGACTACATGGTCAACTTGGGCTACATCAGCCTGGAGAATCCCATGTACATTCTGACTGCCCAGTATTTCCGGACCACCGGCAACGCCGGCGGAAGCTGGGTGGCTCTCAGGGACGACGGCTCCATCAAGGACGAGCTGGAGACCGAGGGTTACTCCTTCTTCGGCCGGGTCAGGATGCCCTTCATGCCCAAGGTCTCTCTGTGGGCCCGTTACGACCATTTCGATCAGGACAAGGACGACGACATAGCCGAGGACACCGCGTATGACATGTTCATCGGTGGTATCTCCTACGACATCTACAAGGGGAACTACGTGATGGCGGTGTTCCAGACGGTGGACTACGACGATGATGCCGGCAAGCAGCACAAGCTGCCTGTGCCCGGCAACAACCTGGGTGACGATCAGCAGTTCCAGCTGGTCTATCAGTTGAAGTTCTAAGCCAATCCTCTCCTTTCCCTCCTCTCGAAAGGGGTATTGGAAGGTGGGCAGGCCGGTGACGGCCTGCCCTTTTTGCATGAAGGAGGTGCATCGATGCGTTGGATATGGAGTTCAGTGATCCTCTGTCTTCTGATCGTGGCGGCGGCACCGGTGATGGCCGGCGGCCAGGGCGCGGACCTGGAGGCCCTGATGAAGGAGCTCCGCGCAATGAAGGCCGAGATGGCCAAGCGGGATGCGGAGATGAGGCGGCTCGCCCAGGAGCAGGAGGCACTTAGACAGGCATTGGCCCGGAAAGATCAGGAGATAGCCCGACTCAGGGCCGCGGTGGAGAAGGGGCAGGGAGGCCAGGCTACCGAGGTCGCCTCGACGGAAAAAGAGGGGCCAAGGGTAAGTTTTCACGGCCAGTACAGGATTAACGGATACGCGGTCCACGGCGCCAGGGACGACTCCCATCCCACGGCGGCCAGGATGCGGGTAAGGCAGGACATCGACCTCGCCTTCACCGACCAATTTTCCACCCACTTGGAGCTGGAGCTGGGCCATACCAACTCCAACATATCCACCACATCCAAGGAGCTGAGGGTGCGCCATGCGGTGCTGGCCTACAAGTTCTCCCAAGGGCTCCAGGCAAAGGCCGGGCTCCTGCCCCTCAGTGACCGGTTCGGCGACACCCTCTACTCCTCGGATTGGGACTACAACCCCCTTGCCCTGGAGCTGGAGGCCCAGGTGGGACCAGGCCGGCTGAGGGCCTTTGGAGCCGCCCTGGACGAGGGAGACGAGGCGTTGGCCCACGACGATTTCGACCACTACGAGATCGACTACGGCCTCAAGACCGGGCCGGTCTCGTGGGATGGTGGTGTCCTTCTGGCAGAGGTGGCGGCCCCGGCCTCGGGCCATCAGGAGCCCCATCTCAACTACGGCATATCCGCCAGCACGGCATGGGGTAACTGGAACATCACCGGCTTGGTAATGGGCTCCTACACCGATTCCGCCCTCCTCGGCACCGGCGACGACGCCACAGGCGTCGCCGTAAAGCTGGAGGCCACAGGGCCTTTGGGGCCTGGCAAGCTGGGCATTATGGCCACCTATGCCTCGGGAGACGACGACGGCTCCGGATTCCTGCCGGTCATGGCCCTGGCCAAGACCTATGGGTACTGGGGCTATACCGGCCTTCTGACGGTGCAGGGCCCCACCGACACCGGATTCGACGGAGACGCCGTCAACATCTCCAACAACGGTCACGGGTTGGCGTCGGTCCAGGCCCGGTTCACAATGGGTCTCACCAATCGTCTCTCCCTCTACCTGGCCGGCGGCTGGTTCGGTAACAGCTCCACAGGCAAGGGCCGCAGCAGCGAGGTGGGACTGGACGCCCTCTCCATGCTGACCTACCGTTTCAACCGCTATCTGGCACTTGACATGGGCGCTGCCTATGCCAAGGTCAAGGACGGCGCCAGCGGGTACGCCAACGGTGTGGCGGCCGGCGCCTTCGATTCCCAGGCTGGAGACGACCGCGACAAGGCGGCCCTCTTCACCAGGCTCCAGGCCGAGTTCTGACATGCTACAGTTGCGGAGGTGATCACATGAGATCCATGTCGCTTCTGTTCTTGGCCGCCGCAGTTCTGCTCCTGCCACCGGCTTTGAGCTGGGCCGGCGGCAGCGGCTGCCTCAGGTGCCATGAGGGGATAGAGGCCATCTCCCAGGTGGAGGAGATGGCGGAGCTCTCCTGCCGGTTCTGCCACTGCGGCAACCCCGATGGCGCCACCAAGGAGGAGGCCCACCAAGGGCTCTGGGCCAACCCCTCGGACTTCCGGGTGGCTTCAGAGACCTGCGGCGCCTGCCATGAGGAGATCCTTGAAAGGTCCAAGAAGTCCCTCCACGCCACCAGTGCCGGGATCATCAGCGCGGCCCGCTACACCTGGGGCGCCCAGGCCCAGAAGGGCGCCCTATATGCCGCCTTCGCGGTGGAGGACAGGGACGGGGATGTGCCCTTGGAGGCCGGGGCCTTGAAGGCGTTGAAAAAACTCCCTTCATTCCATCCCGACAGGCCCATCTCCTCCCAGAACAATCCGGTGGACGACTATCTCAGGGCCGAGTGCCTGCGGTGCCACCTTTGGAGCCAGGGGGCCCGCCGGCCCGGCGACTACCGGGCCAGCGGATGCGCCGCATGCCATGTGCTCTATTCGGACTCCGGCACCTACGAGGGAGGGGACCGGGCCATAGGCAAGGGGGCCGTGGGCCGGCCGCGGTTCCACCGGATAACCAGCAGGATACCGGCCAACCAGTGCGTGCACTGCCACAACCGAGGGGGCAGGGTGGGCACCAGCTTCATTGGGACCATGGAGTCCGACGGTTACGGCTCGCCGTGGTCTCCAGAGCCGGGCAAGAAGGGGGCGAAGAAGCTCCACGGAAAGTTCTACAACCACCTCCTCCCGGACATCCACTACGAGAAGGGTATGCAGTGTATAGACTGCCACACCGACAACGACGTCCACGGAGACGGTAATATCTACTCCAAGAAGGAGCAGGGGGTGGAGATAGAGTGCCAGGACTGCCACGGGACTCCCATGGCCCAGGCGCCCCTCAAGACCGGCCGCGGGACCCGGCTGACCTGGCTCCACCGGCGCAACGGGAGCGTGGTCCTGGTGAGCCGGTTCGACCAGAGGGAACATCCGGTCAGCCAGGTGAGCCAGGTGGTGGCCGACAACCCCCGCGCCGCCGCGGCCATGACCATTCCGGGCCACATGAAGCGGATGGAGTGCTACGCGTGCCATGCCAGGTGGGCCCCCCAGTGCTACGGATGCCATGTGCAGGTGGACAGGTCGGCCCATGAGCACGATCTCGTGGCGGAGATTGAGACCGAGGATCCCACCAAGGGCGGGGTCATCACCCTCCTGCCCGAGACCACCCTCAAGTGGCGGGAGACCCGCTCCTATCTCCGGTGGGAGGCCCCGGCCCTGGGCATAAACAGCGAAGGCAAGATCGCACCTTTCATACCGGGCTGCCAGGTGGTCTTCACCGAGGCGTGGCCCGGTGGGCTCCACAACCACGTCTTCACCACCGCCGACGGCACCAGCGGCATCGCCTCCAATCCCATCCAGCCCCATACGGTTCGGGGCAGGGCCAGGAGCTGTGAGGAGTGTCATGTTGATCCCAAGGCCGTGGGGCTGGGCGGAGGCATCTTCATCTCCAGGGAGAACGGCATCCCTGTGGGGTTCGGTCTCGATCAGTTGGTGGACGAGCAGGGGCGGCAGCTCCAGGCCACCTCCCACGACGGTGCCAGGCCTTTCAATAGGGCGGAGCTGGAGCGGATAAGACGGGTGGGCACCTGCGCGGCCTGCCACGGACAGATGAGGGACAGGGCCTTCTGGCAGGGCGTCACCGGCCGCTGGGGCAGGGCCAAGACCCCTGAGGACCACCGGGCCGTTCTGGAACGGATCATGGGGGGCGGCCGGCCCTGATGTGCGCTGAATCTCTCCTTAAGTGCCAAGTGTGGCAGATTTAGGGGGTTGCTGATATGGAGTGTAAGCCCAACAGGACAGGTCGGGGTGCTATTTCATGGGAACGAGCAGTTTACCTTCATAAGGGATGCCTGCTTCTCCTCCTCCAGGGAGTTACCGAATCCTTTCCTTCATGTCAATCTGGACTGGAGCTGTAGAAAAAATCCTTTTTGGTGCGACATTCTGCATGTATCCTGTAGCTATAAAAGTATGAGGGAGGAAAAATCATGAAGTGTCACGAGGTGGACTACGAGATCTTCGGCCATGACATGCAGGTGGTAGAGATAGAGTTGGATCCAGGGGAGACCGTCGTTGCCGAGGCCGGCGCGATGAACTGGATGGAGCAGGGAATCTCGTTCGAGGCAAAGTTCGGAGATGGAAGCGAGGCTGGAGGGGGATTGCTTGGGAAGGTCATAGGCGCCGCCAAGAGGACCATTACCGGCGAGTCCCTGTTCATGACCCATTTCACCAACAAAGGGCAGGGGAAGAAGCGGGTGGCCTTCGCAGGGCCTTATCCAGGGAAGATCCTGGCCGTGGACCTGGCCAAAATGGGGGGAACCCTCTACTGTCAGAAGGATTCCTTTCTATGTGCGGCCCTTGGAACTAAGATAGACATCGCTTTCACCAAGCGCCTTGGAGCGGGTTTCTTCGGCGGCGAGGGCTTTATTCTCCAGAAGCTCACCGGTGACGGCTTGGCATTCGTACATGCCGGCGGCATGGTGGTGGAGAAGCACCTCTCGGGCGAGACCATAAAGGTGGATACCGGCTGCCTCGTGGCCTTCACCGAGGGGATAGATTACGATATCCAGATGGCAGGAAACCTGAAATCCATGTTCTTCGGCGGCGAGGGGCTGTTCCTCGCGACCCTGAGCGGGACCGGTACGGTCTATCTCCAGAGCCTTCCGTTCTCCCGGCTGGCGGACCGCATCTTGGCCCATGCTCCCTCAGCAGGAGGAAGCAGGCAGGGAGAGGGTTCTATACTGGGCACCATCGGGGGCCTGATAGATGGCGACAACGATTAGTGTGCCGCAGGGGTGGTCCTGTCTGGCCTTCGTCGGCTGGCACGATTCGGGCAAGACCACCCTTCTCCGTGCAGTGGCCCGTATCCTGAGGTCCAGGGGGCGGCGTGTAGCGGTCCTGAAGTCCACCAAGCACAGGACCGAGGAGCTGTTTCCCCACCGTCCCGGCAGCGATACGGCCCTGTTCCTGGACGATGGCCTGCGGGACGTTGCCGTGGCCGCGTCCGATGGTGTGGTGCTCGAGACTGAACGCGGCCCCTTGCCCGCTTCACAGCTTGCGTTCAGGCTTTTCCCTTACGCCGAGGTGGTTCTGGCAGAGGGTTTCAAAGGTGATGCCTCCATACCCAAGATAGCCGTCATGCATCCAGGTGCGCCCCGCGAGCACGGGACCCTGGAGGAGCTGCTGGCCGCTGCGGAGAACGTGGTGGCTGTGGCCGCGGATCCCGCCACTGCATCCGGGGCGGTCGAGGGGTTGCCCATTCTGGATCCCACGGACCCTGAAGCTGTGGCCTCCTTCGTCGAGGGGCTCATCATCCCCCAAGTTGAGGAGGCGGTGACCCTATGGGCGGACGGCAGGGAGATCCCCCTGAACCGGTTCGTCAAGGCCGCCCTTCAGGGGACCCTGAAGGGTTTCATAGGAACCCTCAGGGGGACCGAGGGTGTTAAAGAGGCGGTCATCCGGGTGCGGCTCAGGTAGCCCGCTTCAGTACATGAGCCGCAGCAGGTTGGCGGCGTGGTTGATGGGGATGATGTAGCTTATGCCATACGCCTGCTGAGAGGTGATGTAGTCCACCAGCCTTCCCTCCACAAGGGCCTTCTCCTTGGCCTGTTTCTTGGCCACGGCAACGGCCACGCCCACCACCTGGCCCCTGGAGTCCAGGACCGGCCCGCCGCTGTTGCCTCCGTGGAGTATGGCGGTGGTCTGTATCCATCCCTTGGTGCGGTTGAAGCCGCTGACGATGCCCGTGGTGAGGGAGTGGTTGAACTCTAACCGTATGGGAGTGCCGATGATGTACAGGGGGTCCCCCACCTTGAGGTTGGCGGCGTTGCCGACGAACAGCGACGGGAACGGGCCACCCTCCACTTTTAGAAGCGCCAGGTCCAGTCCTTCGTCCTTTTTCACTATCTGGGGAGTAAGGCGTTTTCCATCCTTGGTGATCACGGTGAAGGCGATGTAGCTGGCCACCTTGCCGAAGCTGGAGGTGTCCACCACGTGGTTGTTGGTGAGGATGTAGCCGTTCTCCTTGACGAAGAAGCCGGAGCCGTGGCCCAGGAACTGGCCGGGCGAAAGGATCACCCCGCCGTTCTGGCCGCGCAGTTCAGGCCCTTTGTAGGTAAGCGTGATGACTACCACTGCCGGATCGGCCACTGAGTAGATGTCTCTGCCTGAGCGCACCTCGCCGGTGAGGGCCCGGCCCTGGGGCACCCTGTTGGATACCGCGTCATCGAGGATATACTCGCCGAAGGCAGGCATGGTGGAGAAGAGTAAGGCGAGCAGCATTGAGAATACGGTTGCTTTGGACATGATTCCCCCCTCTGGATGTGATACTTTAAAGTTATAGCCGTGGGATAGTACAAAATCAAATCCCTTCCTGGGGTTGAATCGTTGCCTGGAGATTCGATTTCAATTGCAGAATCCAGAAAAAAAGGAGGCG
>WFVQ01000258.1 GCA_015491585.1 Deltaproteobacteria bacterium | reverse complement strand
CGAGGAGTGTATGGATGCCGGCATGGCCCAGCAGCCTATCTCAAGGCCCCCTGGGCGGGCTGCAGCTCCTCCTATGTTAAGGACATATTTGGGCCCTATTAAATCCACCACTGTCTCGGCCGCCAACAAGGCCGCCTCCTTACCCACCCCTGTCACCACGCAGACGACTCCTCCCCCTGGCTGTCCCCACGGATGAGACGCCAAGGCCCCAGAGCGTAGACCCTTCACCGTATAACACGCGATTCCTCGTGATTTGAGCCACTCCAGCGGAAGCTCGGCCTTCAATGCCGCCATGATGACAAGCTGAATCGGATGTGCTTCCGCCACGATCTCATTCACTTCTGCTTCACCTCCTGGAACAACCGCCGCCAAGCTTCAGCACACAGTTATTTGCGGATATAAGAGCCTGTTGCAAAACCACAGCGATTTTGTAATGCTCAGGTTCCATATAATTATATTCCTCGGCGTCGAGAGAAATTATTCTTGGCAAGAGACGTGATTGATGCTTTTTTACAGGGTTTAGAGGAGGTGTGAAATGCCGCAAGCCATTCATGCCAATGCCCGCACTACCCCAAGGATCAGAAAGGAGATCCAGGAGGCCCCTGCTTCTATCACCAATGCTGAGCTTGCCAGAAGATATGGAGTCCACAGACATACCATTATCGCTCTACACTCCCACATAGGCTCTGTACTTCTTCCTCGCCATTGCTGTCCTCCTTCGCTCTGATTTCCTTTATCCCAACCAGCAAAGGCGAACAATAGAGGGGGCAAATAAGGGGTACCACCTCAACGCTGTAGTCTGAAAGACGATGTAAATTTTGAAAACGATGAATATCAACTGGCAATATCCACCGCCCCGAAAAGGTCTCTTGGGTACGCTTGATAGGTTTATTGGCCCGGGAGCTACACCAGCCGAATTATGGCTTCAGATTATGCCGCCAATACTGGCAGGAGTGAGCGCTCCAATTTACGCCATTATGACTAATTCAGGTTGGAATATTATTCAACTGGTGGTTGTTGGATTGCTCGCTTTTGACATGATTGGCGGCATTATTACTAACGCCACTTCAACGGGAAAGCGATGGTATCATCGCGAAAGGCAGGGGTTTTGGCAGCATTTTATTTTTACGGCAGTGCATATCTTTCACTTGTTCATTGTAGCATGGCTTTTTCGCGCCCTTGACTGGGGCTACTTCGTAACGACAACCTTGTATCTTTTTGGTGCCTCAGCGATCATACTCAAGTCACCACTATATCTTCGTCGCCCGGTAGCATATCTATGCTACGCACTCTCCCTATTGATAAATATCTATGGTTTCAAGCCAACAGTGGGGCTTGAATGGTTTTTGCCATTTTTCTATCTAAAATTGTTGGTAAGTCATTTATTGAGAGAAGAACCATATCGTCCGCTTGGTGAGACATGAGGTGAGCTCTTCTGAGCATGAAATCCTCACATGTATTGTGCTCCCCATTTTTTTGACAGCGTTTGTCCAATTTTAGGTTCGCATCCACTGTTTCTCTCATGCTGCCAAGGCCTCCTGGTAGATCTCAGGAGGGTGGCCTGTAACCGAAAGATTTATGAGAAATAAGTCAGTTGGTTAAGTTTTCAATCCAACACCATTCCCGATCAATGGATTACCCACTGGCTGCAGTCGGCCAATTTTCCACCTGGGGCCGGGCGGCAGACATAGCACCCCTTCACCCCATATCGCTGCCCTGGGCCGAAGCTCATTCTGGGATAGACGGCCAGGGCATAGACCTCATCATTCATCATGTCGATTACATCCAAGAGGTAGTCGCGATAGAAATCGGTGGACATCATACGCAATACTCCGGTGAGGAGCCAGCCGATATAGTAGACCTTGGCTGCTACCCTTGGATATGAGGTGGATATCTTTCTCACCTTGAGCCAATTGACCACAGGAGCGATATAGATGCGTTCTTTTGCAGGAAGGCGGTAAGGATAGGCAATCCTGACTCCTTCCCTGGTAAACGGTGAATCAAAGGCCGCATCGCCGCTCAAGGTGTAGGAGAGATAGAGGCGCGGCAGGGGACCATGCCATGTCTCCATGACCTTGGCCAGCGTCTCCATATCCTGTTGTTCGAGCCATACGAAGACCACATCATAGCTCTCGAAGACGTGTCTCCAGAAACTCTGATCTCCCTGCTCCAAATACAAGACCGGGACCTCTCTGTGGAGCAGCAACTGGTAGGTATCGTCAACCCCTTTTGCCGCCGCAATAGCACTGCTCCCCTTGAAAACCACCTGGACCTCCCTACCCTTCCCATGTTCGGGCTGCCCATGCTTCCTGATCTCCCACCGGGCGGCCGCCGCTGCCTCTTGATATATCCCCTTGGAGAAGTAGAGGGTGTACCAGTCACGTTTGGAGATTACCGGGAGATCGGTTATGGGCAGGATGGCCGGCAGCCGGTTCTTCTCACAAAAACGGTGAACCGGCTCCCAAGTCCCCTTTACCATCCCTGCGACCAAGGCAAACGGCTTATCTTGGGCGTAGTAACGCTCCAACTGCTGCTCCCACTTCTCCCGCGGGCCGGTAAGATGCCACTTGACCAGCCGGAAGCGGCGGTAGGCGGAGTAGCGGCGCTGCCGGAAGAAGGGGCCGCCCTTGGCCCTCGCTTCCTGTTGCCGCCCCTGGGTGTTCCTGTCATGAACTATGGCCTCCAGGACCTTTAGCATGGTATCCAACTTCTCCTTATCCACTCCGTCGCTGAAGACCGTGGCCAGGATCATGGTGGTGGCATTGACACCGGGGGAGTAATCGACATTGAGGTGTTTCAGGTACTGGACCAGGATCTCCATGTCGCAGTCGTCCAGATTGTATCTTGGCATCACCGGATTGAGGCGGTGGCCTGCGGGATCGATGCCGGTCCATATGGCCATAGCCAGTGAGTCGTCATCGTAGGCCGGCCGCTCGGTTGTCCACTGCATCCAGCCTGGGACCCTTCTCCACTTGGGCTTCACCTCAGGGGAGGCCAGGGAGTAAGGCCTGTAGAGCTTGGCGCCATTCACGGGCCGGGACACCACCGTGCCCTCCAGGGTGCCCAGGCCGCTTCTCAGATGGCAACTTGCACAACTGAACATGGTGCCGTCCACCTCTATGTCCCCTTGGATGACCGCCTTCATGGGTGAGCCGTCGGGCAGTATCCCCTCTCTGTACATCCTCTCACCCAACCTCTCTATCTCCTCCGGGGCATGGCCGCAGACCATCCCGCACATTCCCACGGAGTGATAGAGACATAGCAGCAAAAAAATCAAGGACAGCCGGATCCAACTCATTTCGCCTTAACCCCCTTTATGGCAGCCTTGTACTCCCTGACCAGATCCGCCGTGCTCATGAAGCCGAAAAGCCTTATCCACGGAGCCTTTCCCCCTGCATGGATAAAGGTGAGAGGATAGTGGGACATCTTGTCTGGCACATAGGCGTCGAAGGCCCGCATCACCGCATCAACAGACCTTCGGCTGCCGGTGAGGAACTCCCAATGGGGCCCCGCCCTGTAGCGGGCGAGATAGGCGGCCAGGACCTCCGGGCGATCGTGCTCTGGATCTATGGTCACCGAGACCAGACGATACCGCTTGGCCAGTTCACACTCCCTTTCATCCAGGGCCAGGTCGTGGGGCCCGGTCTTTTCACAGGCGAATTTCCTCTGGAAGTTGGAAAAAACCGCGGAAAGAACGGGACAGATGGTGGTGCATGTGCAATAGACGAACTGCAGGATAACCGGCCGCGGCCCCTCCAGAAGGCCATTGATCTCCACCTCTTCACCCTTCTGATTTACCAGCTTGAGCTGCGGCACGCGATACTGTGCAACCTGCCGCTTGTAACTGGAAGCACCGTAGGAAGGATGATTGGAAAGGGCCACAGCCACAGCCAGAAGGAAAGACCACCGGGCAAAGCGAACCAATCTCTTCATATCTCCTCCACATTCATCGCATGGCGGAATCGGGATCCACCGCCGCCGCCTTCCAATAGGGTATCACACTGGCGGCCAAATAGGGCGCAACCAGGATTATGATCAAGGAAACCAGTGTGACGGGATCGAGGACAAGAGGAAGGCGGTGTTGCGGACAGATTCGGGACCATCCCCTCAAAACCCCGGCCACCAACGGACCACCGAGCAATAAGCAGTGGACCACAGCGGCAGACAGCCCCAAACCGAAGGCGGCCACCGATACTGTCAGGCCCTCGAGAAACTTCACTTCGAGGATCTCAGCCGGCGTCCAGCCCACGGCCTTGAGAATCCCCACCTCCCTGAGCTCCGTTGGCGACAGGCCGGCCGCACGGTCCCACACCACCACAGCAAAGGCGAGCATGGGAAGGAGCAGAAACAGTTGGGCCAGGCCGCTGCGCCACTGGAAAGCCGCCTGATAGGTGGCCAGAATATTGGATTTGGTGAACACAAAGGCCCCTGGCAGCGCCTCCCTGACCTTCCTTGCAACCGTTTCCACCTCGGCGGGATTTGCCACCCTTACTGCCAGATCCAAGGGGGTGGAAAGCCCAAGGAAATTCATGGCGTCCTTGGGCGTTAGGACCACAAGATCGCTGGTAAACAGGGAAGAAGAGGGGCCCAGGATCCCAACCACCTCCCAGAGCCTGCCCACGCCATTCCCATCGGTCATGACCAGATCGTCGCCTATCCCGAGCCCTCTTGCCCTGGCTACACCCTCTCCAATGGCGCACTCCCCCTCCGTTGCTGGAAAGCGGCCCTCCAGCCCGGCGCCGTGGCGCTCCCTCTCTGCCTCCGGGAGCGAGACCACCGTAAAACCAACGGCAGTCAACGGATCGTAGTAATAGCCCCAATACCGTGGCACCACGGAAACCACGCCCAGGATGGAGGCTACCCGCTTCCGAGATCCAGGCGGAAGAGGAACGGCCCGCCCCCCATCCTTGCCTGGACTACCAGATCGGCCCCATTTCCCAAGGTCTCACGCACCTCCAGGAGCAGCCCGGCAGAATAGAGCAGGTAGGAGGCGGCGAGAAAGACTATCACCACATAGATGGAGAAAAGCGCCAGGTTCTTCCAGGGACGCCTGGCAAGCCTCCACAAGGCAAACGCCAGCAGTCTCAGATGCTTCATGGTCAGCGTCCCCTGCCAGGCGGTGGGAGAAAGGGTGCCGCAGGGCCAGGATCCAGTGAGGCAGGCCCGGCCCAGAAGACCTGTATCAGAGGAGTGGAGCAGGGATGGCGGAGATGGGCGTCGGAGGTGGTGAGCACCGCATCGATGAGGCCGAGGCCGGTGCTGGCACTGGAGCCGGATCTATAGGTTGAATGGTGCCCCCACCATGCGAGGCAGAGCAGAGAGGCGTACACGGCTGAGGTGAATATGAACCATAGCCCACTCCTCCACCTGCTCAACATGGCTCCACTCCTTGGCCCTTACACATCTGGATCATCATATTTTCATGATAACATCCTGGCACATCTATCTGCACCATCTATATCAACTAAAGGTCAGACCCGACACGACTACCCACAGCCCCACGGCAGCGGCCGCAGCCACCGCCAATGTAACGGCCCTCATGCACCACCGCTTTTCGTACCTTTGGATACAGCTTCGGCTGCGCCCTACCAGCGAGCCCCCACCTATGGCGACGCCGTACCCAACAGAAAATATCAGGGCCGCATAGAGGGGGTAGCCGAGAAACCAATACCCCCTCTGGAGTATGTCGAAGGGACAGTGGTGGTTGGGGAGGCCGTAGAAATAGGGCGAAAAGGACCATGTCACTCCCCAGAGCCCGAGCCCAAGGAACAGGAGGGCCAGTGGAGCCACAAAGGCCTTGAGCCAGCGGTTGCTGCTCCACCACACCGAAGAGCAGACGCCCAAATAGACGAAGAGTCCAGCCACGGCCCCGGCCCCGGCCCATCTGTGGCTCCAGGCAGGGGTTCCGGCGCCGCCCGATGCGGCGGCTGAGTCGAACAGGACACTGCAACAGGAGGTGATAAGTCCGGGTTTCAAGGATGAGAAGAAGGATATGGTGAACCAGGCCTCCAGGATGAGCAGCGGCGCCAATATGAGCATGAGCCAAGACTTGGCCTCCATTGCCGGGAGCCCAGGGCAGAAACGGTCGAGCTGATCCAGCCGCAGCCAACCGAGGCAGAGGACACAAGAGAGCAGCTTCAGCCCCAAGGCCCACCAGCCAATGGGAGCCACGTTCAAAGTGCCGGTGGCGCACATTGCACCGGTAAAGAGGTTGTGGAGGTCGTCGAGGACGAAAAGAAAGAGGAAGAGGCCGGCCACATGGATGGCAACTATACCCCTCAAGAGGAGAGAGCCAAGGATCATCCTCTTCTCCAGGGCCAGATCTACGGCCTTGATCCCACCTGGCCTCCAGTGGCGCAAAACCCGGTATCCCAGGAGGGCGCCGTATGCACCGAGGGCAGCGGCCCCGATGGCCTCCAGAACAAGGGCCATCACCCCAGGGCTCAGGATCAAGGCCCACCCCCCTCTACTTCCATATGCAGGCTCCCATCTGAAAGATGGAACACCCTTCCCACCCGCTTCTCCAGGAACACGATGGGATCGTGGGTGGCGATCAACACCGCCTTCCCCTTGGAAGCCAGTTCCAATAGCATGTTCACCAGCCACGTGGAGCGGTCAGGATCCAAGTGGGCAGTGGGTTCATCGGCCACCACTATATCTGGATCGTTTATCAGCGCCCTGGCGATGGCCACCCGCTGCCCCTCACCGCCGGAGAGATCCCGGACCTTGAGGCCTTCTTTGCCCTGGAGCCCCAACCACTCCAGTAACTCCACGGCCCTATCATGCAATTCGCGGCGGCCTATGGGGCTTGGAAGCAGCGGCAGGACCACGTTATCCAGGACCGGCAGGTCTGGTATTAGGTTGAGATGCTGAAAGATGAAACCGAATCTTGTGCGCCGGATGATGGCCTGAAGCTGTTCCGGCAGCCCCGTGACATCCTCGCCATCGAGCAGGACCCTGCCCGCGTCAGGCCTCAGCATGCAACCGGCTATGGAGAGGAGCGTGGTCTTGCCCGAGCCGCTGGGGCCCTTGATTACGGTTATCTCCCCTGCCCCTATCTCCAGGGAAACGCCTCCAAGGACCAGCGTCTCCTGGGAGGTCCCGCGCCTGTAACCCTTCTCTATGGAAGAGAGCCGAAGTAAGGGATGCGCCACGCTCCAGGCCCTAATGGTTGGGATGCCCAGGCAGCGTACCGGGCTTGACCTGTGAGAACTTCAGGATTGCGTCGCCATGATGATCCCTTGAAAAAGTGGCCGCAGCCTCCGCGCCGACCACCGGAACCAGCTCCGCCCCCATCGGGCCCATGACATCGCTGCCCGTCACGAAAAGGGCCTTCTCCGCCGGCACCATCTTTCCAGAGTAGTAGTCTGTGACCCATATGCCCGCTATATCCTTCCGGGTCAGATCCTTCTCGTAGCGCTCCATATCGAAGAGATACCGGAACATGTCCTTTGGGCCATCAAAGGCGCGGTAGCTTCCATCCTTGAACACCACCTCGGCTATCCACGGCCTGAAACGGGCGACAAACATGCCGCATACAGGGCACTTGTCCCGGGCCTTGACCTGATGCGGGCCCTCTCCCGGCCACCCAGGCGCCGATGAGGCCAACAAAGCCAGAATAATGAACGACACCAATCGGATACGCATTATTTACCTCCTGTGTCCATAGAGGTTCACACCCCTTCTCTGTGACAACACCCCAAGCTGTGATCCGGGCCCAATTGGCCGCCGAGGAAACTCAAGGACTCCGAGAAAGAGAAGACCCTGCCGCCGAAACCCGAGGCAAAGGAGCGCGCGTCATTGAGGCTGCGAAAGGCCAGGATCGAGGGGCTGCAACAGGGCACGACCCGGCTCTCTGCCACAAAACTGCCTTGAGAGGCGGTAAAAGGAATGGACGTCAGAAAATCGGTGGCAAGGGCAAGGGAGATGTCGGCGCCATAGGTGATATGGGCCACCAGACCACAGTGGGGGCAGCAACACTCCACCGCACCACGCCCCGTCAAGGTGATGATATATCTCAGATTCCCAGGGCCGGGCCTGGAGCAGATAATACAGCTCTTCGATGGTGTGGCAGGCCCCTGGTCCACGGCCACCGCCCCTCCGAACACCCGGCGGACCCTGCCCTCCTTCTCTAAGAGGGCCAGGTCGCGGTGTATGGTCATCTTGGAGACGCCGAACATCTCAGCGGCCTTGGAGACCTCCACCATGCCGCCGGCCGATATGATTTCAAGCAGCCTGCGCCGCCGTTCACCAGCCTTCATGGCTTACAATCCAATCCCCGAGCCTCGATAGGGGATATCTGATAAGGCAGATAAAATTTGCAAATCATGTCCATGATGTTATCATTGAAACATAATATCAACAATATTGAAATAAAATTACTGAATTTATTTAATAAATTCTAAAGAGAGAGATAACACATCATGAACCGCCGCGATGGGCATGTTGTTACCTGTTCCATATGGCTCTCAACTCTGCTCCTCTGCACCCTGGTCCTGAGCAACCCTGTTTTTGGTGAGGATACCATACAATTGGGCACGGTAACAGTGAATGCGGAACCCATACCCGGTTCCGGGCTCCAGCTAAGGAGCGATGATCTTCTTGGTGCAGCCGATCTCGGAAATGAGCTCACAGGCTCTCCTGGAATAGATCTGGTGAGACGGGGGCTCGTTGGAAGGGATCCAGTGGTGCGGGGGTTTCAGAGGGACGATCTGGGGGTGGTCTTCAACGGGTCACAGTTACACGGTGCCTGTCCAAACCGCATGGATCCTCCCCTCTTCCACTACGATGTGTTTCAAGCAGGCGAGGTGGTGGTTACAAAAGGTCCCTACGATCTCAGCCAGCCCGGAGTAATGGGCGGGATGATCTATGTCAGGCCTGCTCCCATCAGGCCAGGCACCCATCTCTCCTCCACCCTTTTCTACGGCTCATACGACCAGGCCTTGGCATCCCTGCGGGCCAGCGCCTCCAGGGGCCTTTGGGGAGTGGAGGCGGGAGGAAGCCACCGCCGCTCCCTGGTTCCTGAGGATGGACATGGCCACCCCATTACCGCCATCTATCCAGCCCAATCTCCCAACCGCTACCAGCAGGACAACCTCCGCTCCCGGGCCTACGAGATCCAAATGGGATGGTCAGCCCTCTCCTTCGACAATGGCCAGGGGCTCCAGGGGAGACTGGACCTGTCGTTCCAGGAGGGGCAACACCTGCTCTATCCCTATCTCCTGATGGACGGCCAGGAGGACAGAACGGCCCAGGCCGTCTTGTGGGGAAGGATGGAGCGGGACAGCGGGTTGATAGCGGCGCTTGAATGGAAGGGGTACTGGAACCGGGTGGTACACACCATGAACGATGCTCTTCGGGTAAGCTCCCTGCCGGCCAGGCCAATGGGCAGGCGTTACAGCATGGAGACCCAGGCCCAGGCAGGGACCTCAGGCGCGGGCTTAAAGGCGGAGATGGATCTTATGGAGTGGAATGCCGTTTCTGGATTCGATCTCCAGGAGCGGACCTGGGATGCAGACAACCGTCTGGCTGTCTACGGATACGAGGCCCAGGCCATGATACCCCATGTCGTAACCAAGCTATACGGCCTTTTTCTGCAGGGCGACAGGCCGGTAGGGGATCATGCCCAGTTGGCCGCCGGGATAAGGGGCGACCTGGTCCATGTGGAAGCGGAAGGGCTGGA
The DNA here is from genome assembly GCA_015491585.1 of Deltaproteobacteria bacterium. GTDB lineage: Bacteria > Desulfobacterota > Dissulfuribacteria > Dissulfuribacterales > S140-46 > S140-46. The sequence continues at coordinate 6,488 of WFVQ01000258.1, read as the reverse complement.
CCGAGAGAGACTCTTTGGCCTCTATCTGCCGTACCATCAGGGCAAGTCCATCCATTCCAGCTCGGATTTCCGATACCTTTCAGGCTTCATCAGGATAGAAAAACGGTTCAGATGGATTCGGGCCTACATGGGCGGCGCCTCGTCGTCGCGCGCACCTGATCCAGAAGAGCTCTTCATAGGATTGATGAAACCCAAGGGGAGCAACTGGGTGGGCAACCCCGACCTCTCTCCGCCGCGCAACAACGAACTCGACCTGGGCATCGACATGGTAAATGGAGGGGTGGAGTGGCATCTAAGCGGCTACTACTCCCGTGTTCACAACTATATCAGGGTAACCAGGGCGGATGATCCAGACCAAGGCGGCCCCTTACTTCCTGCGACCACCTACCGCAACACAGACGCCGCGCTCTGGGGAGGGGAAGTGAGGGGCTCCCTCCGCTGGGCCACCGGCCTCTCCCTTGAAGGATGGGCCTCCTATACCGCAGGCCGCGACCTGGACCGCGAGGTGCCCCTGGCAGAGATCCCGCCTTTGACCGGAGGGATAAAGCTCCACTACGGCCTTGACTCATGGCGTCTGACCGCAACTCTGCTCATGGCCGCCCCGCAAAAAAGGGTGGACAAGGAGCTCCAGGAAGAGGAGACAGCGGGCTGGGCAACCGCCGATCTATCGGTTCGATACAGGGTGCGAAAGGCCCGTTTCGAGGGTGGAGTAAAAAACCTTCTCGACAAGTATTACTTCCGCCACCTCTCCTATCTAAGAAGCCCCTTCAGATCCGGAGAAAAGGTGCCGGAACCTGGAAGGACCTTCTATCTGTGGCTGAAGCTGGAATTCTGAGTCTGGCCGGCCAGCCGGAACTCCAACGACACCGCAAGCCTCAATGGCGGTGAAGCCGCCTCCGGAGGCGGGGGCAGTGGCGCTGACCTCCGCAGGGTTCTCAGGGCGGCCCGGTCCAGCTCCCGCCAGCCGCTGCCCCTCTGGATCTTGGCATCCATCAGCTCACCCCTCTTACCAACTGTGAAGACCAACCTCACCAGCCCTTGGTGACCCAGGAGGCGGGCCCGCTCAGGATAACGCTTCCTCCGCTCCAGGGTGGCTTTGAGAGAGACCAGATAACCGTTGAGCAGCCTGGCACCACTCGACGCTGAAGCAGTGCCCTCATTGGAAGAGGCGGAGGCTCGAGAACTCCTCATCTGAGCCTTGGAGGATGGGGTTACAATCCCAGTGGAACCTGACAAGGCCGCTTTGGCGGCCTTTGGAGCCGGCTTTTTGCCAAGCGGGGCCCTACGGCCCGGGGCGGCGGGATTTGTGACGGGCGAAGCCGCCCTCTTACGGACCACAGGGGCAGCAGACGCTTTGCGGTGTGGACGGACCGGGACGGGATCGGGAAGGGCCTGCCGCCCTTTGTGCCGGGCCGTCCTGGGGACCGAGGTATCAGTCGGTTCCGGTGCCGGGGTGAAAAGCCTAACCCTCAGCAAGGGAGTGTCCGACCGCCAAGGCCCGTTGGCCGCATGATAGACGAGCGCAGCCCATACCACCAGCGAACAGTGGAGGGCAACCGCCAGGCAGATGGACACCCCCCACCGGCCCCTTGTGCGCCCAAGGCTGCCCGCCACGCCCATCCGCGCCTCATATCATGGAGTGTGACCTACTGGAACCTCAGGTAGGTGAATATTCCTCCATCTGTCAAACCGCCATTGGTGAGGCCCAAGCGCTCATCCCATACCGGCAGATCTCCAGCAGGGGCCGACTCTATTATGACGTCTTTGGTGCCTCCTGCGGCTATGAAGACGGCAAAATGTTGCGGGGGAAACGGCAGGGGGAATCCCCCGTCGCCAATCTCCAGGACATAGCGGCCCCCGAAGACCAGGGATCTCTGGGTGAGGCAGGCGTTGACGATCCTGACCAGCACCCGCTGACCAGGATGGCCGGCAGGCTCATACACCCCTGGGGTATAGCTCCTACCATTGATGAAGAAATATTTCGGCCTGTACCCTATGGCACTGGTGACGGCCTTGCCTGGGCCGAAATTTCCAGAGGCAACGGCCTGGTGGAGATCAGGATCGATCTCGCCCAGCACCAGCAGCACCTCACTGTCGTAACGGGATGGATCGGTGTCATAGGCCCTTCCGGTGTCCGCCTTGGCCACCACAGCGCCATAGAGGCCCATCTGCACCTGGACCGAGAGATGGCTGGCGCTCTGGTACATCATGGTCCCGGGGTGGACGTTGGTCCAGGTGTAGGTGACCGGTTCACTGTTTCCAGGCTGCGCCTCCTTGTTCAAGGCCCTGATCCTGCCGTCGGGGAGCCTCACTGGTGTCATGGAGCCCACCAGCCCCTTGACCATGATGGACACGGGCTCTGGAAGGTCATTGTCCAGATGGATAACCAGGGTGGTGTCGCCGGGGGGGAGTTCAAGGACCGGCCCAGGTACCGTCACAACGCCGTCCTTGGCCCCGAAGGAGCTGTCCTTGGCGAAGCCCCAGACCGTGACCTGTTCCCCGGTGGGCATGACCATAGTGGTGGCTGCGGCCCTCAGGTAGAACTCGGCGGCAGCCGCTCCACATGGAGCAGTGAAAAGCGACATGAGTGCAACGACCATGACCCACAGCAACCAATCCGGGCCTTTGGCGCCGGAAAAGAGAGTCGTTCTAAGGTGATGGATCTTCATAAACGCCTCCTATCCACCGAGCATCACTCTATGGGTGCATTGTAGGGCAAGATCCCAAGCATGGTCATGGCGCCGCCTGGGAAGATGTTGTTGTTGAGTAGCTCCTTTTCGTTGTGGGAATGCCACATGTAGAAGAACCCAGAGAAGGGATTCAGGCCGCCTTCACCAGGAGGCAGGTTCCCTGCGTTGCCGAGGTAGGGCGAGCCGCTGTAGAAGGCGCCGAAGGTGAGGTTCTGATTCTCGGGCAAAACCACCGGAAACGGACGGCCATGGTCGGTTATGGCGACATAGTCTCCCTCGCTCCAAGCCCTGGCGGTGGTGCCCTCGAGCCCCCTGCTGATGGTGAAGAGGTTGCCGGAGGCCCGCTTCACCTTCACGACCTCCCGGTTGGGGTCCTTGTCCGGCGAGGGGTAGGCCTTGGACCAAATGAGGCACCGGACCTCCCGGTACATGGGAAACTCCTTCTCACCCTGGCCGCCAAGGGTCACCTGGGCCGAGCCTGCGGAGAGGGGGGCCTCCAAGGTGGCGGTCACCGCCAATTCACCCCTCTCGATGGGATCGGAGAGGGAGGTGTGGCCGTAGTAGTCCCACCCCATCTCCCGGCCGGTCCACTGGAAAATGGCGTCATAGGTGTGGCCTGGCACGGCCGAGATGGTGAACCGGGAGTAACCGAGATCCGCCCCCTTCCCTGGTCCAGAGGAAAGCAAACGGCCATCCTCTGCTATGACCTTGGCATGGTTGCCGTGAAAGTGGTAGGGGTGGTTGTCGCGGCCGGCCCCGATGATCCTCATGAGGAGCCGTTCCCCAGGGTGCATCAGGGGCATGCAGTTATAGGGCTGGGTAGGCAACCACTCGGCAAAGGCCGGGGCCATGGTGTCTGGGGCATTCCGGCCGTTGATAAAATAGTATGTAGGAAAGACGTCGGCATTCTCGATCTCGCTGTACCTCCCCTCCTCCACCAGGCGGTGGATGTCTGGGTCCATCTCGGAAATCATGAAGAGGTATTCGCGGTCATACCTGGAATCTGAGGTGCCATAGGCGGTGGGGGCGTTGGGGTCGAATCCGGCAGGCCGCACGATTATGGCGCCGAAGAGGCCCATCTCGTGCTGAAGGGCCATATTGGTTCCGCTGTAATAGAGATAGGTGCCGGGATGGGCGGCCACGAAGGTGTATGTCACCGGCCGCCCAGGGGTGGCCTCCCTGGTCACCTTCCCCTGGCTCCCTCCTTGGGCCTGGACCTGCTCCTGGCCCGGGAACACCAACGACACCGGTTGGGGAAGGGCGCTATATAGAGTGATGGTGATGGTGTCTCCTTCGTTGAGGATAAGGGTAGGCCCTGGATACTGAACGTGATTCACATCACTACCGAGCCCCCAGAAGAATATAGAGTTCCCCTCCGGGGTCTTGATATAGCCGGGCGCCGCCACCAGGGTGAACGATATTCCAGAAATACCCTGTATAGTGGCCTGGGCCGGTCCCTCAGAAAGGAGGCCCACCAAGAGAAACGTGAGGGCGAGGCAGTATGTAAATTGAAAAATCTGTCGAACTCTCATTGCCTCCCTCCTTATTCGATCACTATCTCGGTCATCATGCCGCCGTAGTCCTCTTCATTGTTGGAGAGGTACTGGGCCTGGGTGGCATACATGACATAGGTGCCCGGGGGCACGCCTGCTGTGTCGATTATCACATCCACCGACTCCCCTCCGCCCAGCGTTACGGTGGTGGTATCGTAGGACATGGGCCTTCCGTCGCTGGCCTGGAGTAGCTTTGCATCCTTGGCGATAACCTTCATATAAAGCCCCCCGATGGAGAGGGTGTAGTATCTGGTGACGCTGAGGTTGGAAAGCCGCAGTAGTATCCGCTGGCCCTGTCTGGCATGAACCAGGCTGTCCAGGGGCTGGCTGTTGCGGCCATTGACCTTGTTGAGGATGGGGCCTTGGAGCACGGTGTCTGGATAGCCCCTGCCGTTGAGGAGCGCATATTTGTCGCGCATATCCGCAAAGGGAAGGGGCTGGACGTTGAGATCGGCGTCATGGAACTCTGGATCGAAGGAGCTCATCTGGATGGCGTACTCCACGTCATAACGGGTGGAGCCGTCGCCGTCGTTATAGGCGTATTTGTACCCGGTGTGGTGGATGAAACCCTTTAGATCTGTGCCGTCAGGAAGGGAGTTCTGGGCCGGTCTCACATAGAGGTTCCCAAGCATACCCATCTGCATATGCTCCGTTGCCTCGGCATGGCAGTGATACATGAAGGTGCCGGGCACGGCGATGTGGTAGTAATACGTAATGCTCGAGCCCATGTTTATTCCCACCGAGGACTCGGGAAGCCCGTCAAAGATGGAGGCGACCTCCGGGAACCCGTGGAAATGGACCGTATGAGGGTCGAAGAGGTCGGGCCGCATGAGCATTCCGACGTTGGTCAATGTGAGATAGAAGTCGTCGCCCTCGTCCAGCACGATGGTTGGAGCCGGGAACTGGGCCCCGAGGATGCCGGACTCCAATACCTGATCGGCCGGCATCCCTGTCACATCACCAAACCCGAAGATGTACATAGACCTTCCATCGGCCATGACGGTGAACCCATCGCCACCTGTCAGGTGCCGACAGACCACATGGGGAAGATCGACATCGGAGACGCCGTCTCCATCCAAATCCTCTGGGCACTGGACCATGACACCTCCCCATGCCCCGGTGAGAGACAGAAGGGAAAAGGCTGTAACGGCCAGAAAAAGGAGCAAATCTCTCTTCATGGCTACCCCCTGCGAGGCCTATCTCCAATTGCTTTCGTTGCGGCCCACCCTGTGCAGGCCAAAATCAGACAAATTTAATAAATTTTATCTATCCTTTAGATAGAGTTAAATGCTGCGAATGCTTTTGTCAACAAAAAAACTTTATTCCCCATTAAAGAGAAAATTATTAACCTGAAGTTATAATCTTACACTAATAGGCAGGAATCTTGTACAATTAAGTATAATCAAGTACAATTCATTAGAAAAGTTTTTTTCAAAATCTGCCATTGAAACGAATTTTTTTCTTGACTCTTGAATGAAAGAAATTTTGAATAGAAGAAATCTATTCTAAATAGCCAAAATGGAGAATGGATGGGGGCCTGTTGCCCCAAAAGGGATCAGGACAGGGCAGGAGAATCCTTCCCTGATCCAAAAAACAGCGATAGGGGAAAGACATGGTGAGGAAAAGGTATTTCAAGGCGGCAGGATTGTTCATCTTTCTGGCAGTGGCAACGGCGTTGGCGGCATCTCCGGCTATTGCCTTGAGGATCAAGGTGGTAGATGCCAACGGGCAGGAGATCAACACCGGGTTCCGCTGGCTCCTCCAGGAGGATACCACCTTTCACATCCAGCCTGGGGTACAGACCGGTCACACACTCTCCACCAGTTTCCACAGGAGCCACGCCCCGGTTGTAGCCAGCGGCGACTCCAGCACGGGCGACGTCACCCTGCCCGACCCCTCCAAATACTATTATGTCTCTGTGCTCCCCAACGCAGACTATGCCAATGGCGGGGCACCGGTCCCACCTGGGACCAAGGAGGTGGTGGTCAAGGTCAACAAGCTCCCTCTGCCCACCGCCCAGATAACCGTGTTCGTCTTCCACGACATAGCCCCTGTCAACGGCCAGCCCGACTTGCCCCAGGAAGAGGGGCTGGGTGGCTTCAATATCATCATAGAGGATGCCGCCGGCAGATTTGGCCCGGTGGGCGGGCAGCTCTCCACCGACGCCTTCGGCAACCCCCTGGGCACCGAATACAATCCCGATGCCACCGTGGCCAAGCTTGGAGATGGGACCATCGTCACCGGC
>WFVQ01000257.1 GCA_015491585.1 Deltaproteobacteria bacterium | reverse complement strand
GGCCACCACGGAGTTTTCCAAGGACGTAAAGAATCCCAAGGTCCAGGAGTTCAACAAGAAGTGTGTGATGTGCCACCTGAAGGAGAACAAGTCCCTTGTTTTCCAGTGGGAGAATTCCCCGCATGCCGCGGCCAAGGAGGGACCGGTGGGATGCTACACCTGCCATGCCACCGAGAAGGGTGACGAGTGGGGTTTCAAGCACGAGGGCGCCTACATCAGGACCATCCAGACGCCAAAGGACTGCGGCATGTGTCACAGCCGGGAGCGCGACGAGATGATGCAGTCTCACCACAACACGGCGGGTGAGATCATGGCCTCTTTGGACAACGTCCTGGGCGAGGTCATCGCAAGCATCCCAACCACCAAGGCCGATGCAGTGAATGGCTGTTGGCAGTGTCACGGGTCGGTTATAAAGCTTGTTCGCGACAAGAAAGGCCGGATAAAGAAGAAGAAACTCTATGACCGCGACGGCGCTCCACTCAAGAACGACAACGGCGCGCCCCTTATCGACTGGAAGACCTGGCCCAACAGCGGTATAGGCAGGATCAATCCAGACGGCACCAAGGGCTCCTGTAATGCATGCCACTCCAAACACTCCTTCAGGGCCAGCGTGGCGCGTCAGCCCTATGCCTGCTGCAAGTGCCATCTCGGCCCCGATCATCCCCAGAAGGAGGTCTATGAGGAGTCCAAGCACGGCATAGCCTACTTCAGCACCAGCCGCGGCCCGGGCATGAACGGCATGGACATCATGAAGACCGGGAAGTGGATACTGGGCAAGGACTACTACTTCGCCCCCACCTGTTCCACCTGTCACATGGGCCAGTATGTGAAGCCCAACGGATCGGTGGCCAAGAACACCCACAACGTGGGTGACAGGATCTCTTGGAATCTCAGGGCCCCGCTTTCGGTCAAGCTCAACAGGGTGATCTTCGTGGACGGCACCGAGACCGACGTGCCTGGCGAGATTCCCCCGCAGCCGGGCCAGACGGCCAAGATGAAGACCTATGTGCGCAAAGGCGACAAGCTCAAAAAGCAGATCGTGGAGAAGCGCATCCAGAAGGTCATAAGCTGGAAGGAGCGCCGCCAGAACATGCAGGAGGTCTGCAAGTCCTGTCACGGCAAGAGCCAGATCGAGCAGTTCTACCAGCAGTTCGACGCCTTGGTCTACACCTACAACGACAAGTTCATCAAGCCTGGCATGAAGCTGGTGAACGAGATGAAGAAGGACGGAATGTGGAAGGGCACCGAGTTCCAGAATCCCATTGGATGGTACTGGTTCGAGATATGGCACCATGAGGGCCGCCGTACCCGCATGGCCGCTGCCATGAACGGTCCGGACTATGTCCATTGGCATGGAATGTACGAGATCGCCCGCCACTTCTATACCGAGTTCTTGCCTATGGTCCAGGAGAGGGCCGACAAGGCAGGCAAGGGTGAGAAGTACCGCAAGATGATAAAGGATATACTCGACAGGCCGGAGCATATCTGGACCCGTACAGGCGGCAGCGCAGAGGCCTTGAAGCTCATCAAGGAGGAGCGCAAGCTCCGTTACGGTCAATAGCCGGCGCGGAAACATGGACCGGGGCGCTGCCCCGGTCCACTTTTGGTTTAGCTTAGGAGAAGAGATGAAATGGAGATTTTGCCGCCTATCGCCGTTGGTGCTGGCTGCGCTTATGCTGGCAGTGTCTATCCCGGCGGTTTGCGGTGCTGAGAGCAAGATTCCAAAGGAGTTGTTAGAGGACGTGAGGTCCATCGGCCTCCAGAGAGGGGCCTACACCCTGGGGGTCCCATTGAGCGACCGGCAAGCCGGGCTCGCCGCAAAGTCGCCGCTTCCTTCCACTGCTCCAGGGACGTTCCGGTTCAAGGACGGTGAGCTGCAGGTGGTGGCGGAAGAGGGGTCCAATATAGTCCTCGCCATCTCGGAGTACCATCCTGATTGGACCAGAAAGAAGGTGAAGGACTTGATCGGTTCCTTCACTCTGGGATTCGGTTTCCCCACCACGAGCGCCCACGGCAAGACCCTGTACTGGTTCTATTCTGCCGATGGAAAGCTCCTGGAGGAGGACTCTTACAAGGATTATGTGGTGCAGCACGGCAGGGAGTCGATTATCGCTACTATTAAGGTTCAGACCGGAGAGTACCTATTCGGTGACAAGAAAGGGCAGGAGAAGGACGATCAGTCGCCCGACACTGTCTATTACATCATCTACTCCAATCCCATGTTGGAGTTTTTCTTGAACAATTAGCTTTCAAGGAGGGATAGAAGAGATGCGTATTAAGTGGTTGCATGGTCTCATGGTTTTTTTATTCTTGGGCGCAATTGTCACCATTGGCGCCATACCCGTGAAGGCGGACGTGGTGAACGATTTCAGCGAGGCCCTGAAGGCGGGCAAGCCTACGCTCGAACTGCGGTTGGGGTACGAGCACTCCAATCTTCAGGACAACGGGAAACATCCGGCCAACGGCATCAACCTGAGGACGAGGGTGGGCTACAGGACTGGAGAGTTCTGGAAGACCTCGGCCTATGTCCAGCTCCATAACGTGAGCAACTTCATGGAGGAGTTCAGCCACGCCGACGGTGGTGACACCGCCAACGACGTGATCGCAGATCCCGACGGCAGCCGGGTGCATCAGGCATATCTGGACCTCAAGGCCCTTCCCGACACGGTGGTGCGGCTGGGACGCCAGGAGATCATAATGGACGACCATCGCCTCGTGGGCAACATCAACTGGCGGCAGAACGGCCAGTCCTTCGACGCGGTATCCCTGACCAACAAATCGCTGCCAGCCACCACCCTCTATGCTGCATACGTGAACCAGGTCAACACCATCAACCTCGACTATGTGGACCTGGACGGCTTCTACATACTCCATGCTACCTACGAGGGCATCAAGGATCAGACCATTTCCGCCTTCGCCTACCTGCTCGACACCGAGGACGACAGCGACGCCGCAAGGGATTGTGCCACTTACGGCTTCCGCGCGGCAGGCAAGCTCTACATGGTGGAGTATGCACTGGACTACGCACACCAGAGCGATTTCGCCGACGGAGAGGACCACGACGGTGACATGGTCAACGTCTTCGTGGCCGCCAAGGTCATGATGGCCAAACTCGGCGCTGGCTACAGCTATATATCCGGCCAGAACGGCAGTGACCGTCCCTTCGACACCCTTTTCAGCACTGCCCACAAGTTCAACGGCTGGGCCGATCAGTTCCTCTCCACCAACGGCGGGGCCCTCCGCGACGGTCTCCAGGACTTCTACGTGCAGGCAGGGACCAATTATATGGGCTTCAAGTTCCTGGCCGTTTACCACTACTTCGACACCGCAGATGATGATTACTTCGACGGCACCTACGGCGATGAAATCGACCTCTTGGTCGCCAGGAAGCTCACCAAAAACCTGAGCGGACTCCTGAAGTACGCCTATTACAACAAGTATGACAATTACGACAACGGTTACGCCAATCCCACGAAGGACGAAGAGGTCTTCTGGGCGCGGCTGATGTACAAGTTTTAATATGGCTTTTCCCGGGGGAGGGCTCCTCCCCCGTTTCAAAAAGGAGGTGGAGAAGTGTTGAGGAAGCCGATCTTTTTGGCCGCACTCCTGTCGATGGGCGTCCTGGCTGCGTGCGCCGTAGAGAAGGGGCCGTCGTCGTATTCCCCGTCCGGCGTCAAGGCCGACCATCCGGCCCTTTCCGAGGCCGAGAAGCTGACCCCATGTTTCGAGTGCCACAAGGAGGCCACACCAGAGCTCTACACCGAGTGGTACCAGTCGGGCCACGGCCTCGACAGTGTCCGCTGCTTCCAGTGTCATGGAACCTACGAGAACATGAAGAGGGTGCCGGACGAGGCGGTCTGTTCTGTCTGTCATAGCGGGGAGTTCCACAGGAAGCCCGCGGGCACGTCATGCTGGCAGTGCCATCCAGAACACTCTTTCAGTGCCCACAAGTAGGAGGTGAAGCATGGGACTTAGCAGAAGAGAGTTTATCAAGAGGACCGCGGCGTTGACCGCTGCCTCTTGCGCAGGGGTGTCGCTGACCCTGCCCCAGGCGGAAGAGGCCCAGGCGTTCGATGCCGACGAGTGGGTACGGGGATCGTGCCGCTTGTGCGGCGTGGGGTGTAGAGTGGAGTTGGGGGTCAAGAATGGGAGACCGGTGGCTCTCAGGGGCGTGCCCGATTCCAAGACCAACTTCGGATACCTCTGCATGAAGGGGATGCTCTTCTATAAGCTCATGGGCCATCCCGACCGGCTCACCAAGCCCCTTTACCGGAAGAGCAAAAAGGATAAGTTCAAGGAGATCTCCTGGGATGAGGCCCTGGACATCGCGGCCAGGGAGTTCGCCAAGGCTGTCAAGACCCACGGCAGCGATTCGGTGGCCTATTACGGCTCTGGACAGGCCCTGACCGAGGAGACGTATCTCTTCCAGAAGGTGATGAGGGGCGGACTCCGAACCAACAATGTCGAGGGGAATCCCAGGCTCTGCATGGCCAGCGCCGTGGGCGGCTACCTCACCTCGTTTGGAGCCGACGAGCCCATAGGCTCATATGCAGACATCGAGCAGGCCACCTGCTTTTTCCTCATCGGCAGCAACATGGCAGAGGCCCATCCAGTGCTCTTCCGCAGGGTCATGAGGCGTAAGCTTGACAACAAGGATGCCGTTAAGGTGATCAACGCTGATCCCAGGATCTCGCCCACCTCCAGGGTCGCCGACCTCCATCTCCAGTTCGAGCCTGGCACGGACCTGGCGCTCCTCAACGCTATGGCCTACGTGATAATAGAGGAAGGGCTGTACGATGAGAAGTTCATAGGCCAATACACCACCTTCAGGATGGGCAAGAAAGAGGAGGTGAGCTTCGAGGAGTACAGGAGCTTCCTCCGTGACTACACGCCGGAGCGCGCGGCAGCCATATGCAAGGGGAATATTACTCCTGATAAGATCAGGACGGCGGCCCGCTGGTTCGCCAAGTCCAACGCCACCATGTCCATGTGGACAATGGGGATAAATCAGCGTAAGCGCGGCGTTTGGGCCAACAACCTGATACACAATCTCCACATAATCACTGGCCAGCTTATGAAGCCCGGCGCCGACAGCTTTTCCCTGACAGGCCAGCCCAATGCCTGCGGCGGCGTGAGAGAGGGTGGGGGGCTCTGTCACATCCTGCCGGGCCACAGGCTGGTGAAGAAGGATAAACTGCGCCACCAGGTGGAAGACCTCTGGGGGATTCCAAGGGGCAGGATACCAGCCAAACCCGGTTATCACACTATGGCCATGTTCACGGCGGTCAACCAGGGGAAGATCAAGGCCATCTGGATAAACTGCACCAGCCCTGCACAGAGCCTGCCCAACGCCGATCTCTACCGCAAGGGGATGGCCAGGGAGGACCTGTTCATGGTGGTGACCGACATCTTTCCCACCAAGACCACGGAGCTGGCCAATCTGGTCCTTCCCACGGCCTTCCACTTCGAGAAGACAGGGGTGTATGGATGCACGGAGCGGCGCTCACAGCTTACGTGGAAGGCGGTTGATCCTCCAGGCGAGGCGAAGCCAGAGGTCTGGATCGTCCGGGAATGGGCGCTCAGGCTGGCCAAGGAGCTGGATGATCCCGTCATAGCGAAGTGCGTGGCGCCCTTCGTGGGCAAGGAGGAGCAGTACGAGCTTCCAGAGGCCATCTGGAACGAGTACACCCAGAAGCTCACCAAGGGGCGTGACAACGACCTGCGCGGCGCCACCTACAGGGTGCTGCGCCAGCGGCCTGACGGTGTCCAGTGGCCAGCTCCAACTGAGGAGTGGGCCTTGAAGGGCGGCACCTACAAGAAGTTCGTCCGCGGCATGGATCCGCTGGCAGACGAACATGCTAAGGACGAGAAGCCATACCAGTTCTACGGTCCGGCCCATCCCGACAAGAAGCTCTGGATCTGGCTGCGTCCCCACAAGGGGCCTGAAGAGATGCCGGACGCGGAGTTCCCGTTCTATCTCTCCACGGGCAGGGTCATAGACCAGTGGCATACGGCGAGCATGACCGGCCGCATCCCCGAACTCATGAGGGCCAATCCCTATGCGTACGTGGAGGTGAATCCCAGGGACGCCAAGAGGCTGGGGATATCTCCCGGCGACATGATCCTCGTGGAGTCCAGAAGGGGGCGCAACCTCCTGCCTGCCAAGGTCTATGAAGGGCCTGTGGAGGGAATGGTCTTCGTGTACTGGTACGATCAGCATGAGGACAGGCTCATAAACAGGGTCACTAAGGATGCCTTTGATCCAGGCTCAAAAGAGCCGGAGTTCAAGATATGCGCCTGCCGTATCAAGCGGGTGTCAGGTCCCAAGGTGTTGAAACCCTACCTAGCCTCCATAACCACATAATCCAACCAGGGGCGGGGCCTTTGCCCCGCCCAACTTTTGGAGACCAAGAGATGCCCATAGGCGGATTCGTGATAACAGTAACCCCCTCCAAAGGGCAGCAGGCAGTGAGGGCGCTCTCGGCTCTGGACGGGGTGGAGGTGTACGGCTCCGGCGGGGACGGGGAGGTTATCGCCGTCCTGGAGACCGGGACCTCGAAGGATATGGAGCGGCTGGTGGACCGGATCTCCGCGATGGATTTCGTGGCTAGCGTCTCACTTGCCTATCTCAATGCAGAAGATGAGATGCTTCAGCAGTAACCTCCCATTCCGCGGGAGCGGGCGCAGGCGCTTCCTTCGCCTTCTTGCTTCTGGCATGGTCATGGCCCTGACACCGGCTGCCGGTGTGCAGGGTTCCTTGCTGGATTCACCGGTGGGGGTGAACCTCTTGAGGCCCCCAGGGGCAGTTGAAGAGGAGTTGTTCCCGGCCAAATGCATAAGGTGCGGAAGGTGCGTGGAGGTGTGCCCCTACCGCTCCATCGTTCCGCTGGACGCCAGGTATGGCGTACACGCAGGCACTCCTGCGGTCTTCGTAGCCAAGATTCCATGTTATCTCTGCATGAAGTGTGTCGAGGTTTGTCCCACAGGCACTTTGAGACGGATTGCGCTGAAGGAGACCAGGATGGGCCTGGCGGAGATCGACAAGCACGTCTGCGTTACGTGGCGCGACGAGGGCCTTTGCAGGACTTGTTACAACGTCTGCCCTCTGAAGGAGGAGGCCATAAAGCTCGACGAACTGCGGCCATACATAGTGGAGGAGGCCTGCACCGGCTGCGGGATATGCGTCCACGGATGCCCGGTGGCTGGAGAGCGTGGGCGGAAGGCCGTTAATATTCACCCCATCTATTCCACGCGGCAGGGGAGGGGCTGATGCACGGTGCCTCCGGCAGGGGAGGAAGCAGGAACTACGATAGATTGCGGCTGCTGGTCCAGGCAGGCGCATTTGCCCTTCTCGTGGCCACGCCGGTGTTGAATGCCCATTTCCATATCTCGTTCTTACAGGGATGGTTCCAGTCGTTCAGCATAGGCCATCTCTGGTTCGTCTCTCCTCTCGAGGGGATCGAGAGCATTCTCACCTCCAGGACTATCTATATCCCGCTCCTTGTGGGGATGGTGCCTACACTCCTGGTGGCACTGCTCCTCGGAAGGGTATTTTGCGGATGGATCTGCCCTATCCACTTCTTCAGCGACCTGTCGGACCGGACCATCCGTTTGTTCAAAGGCCGGCGTATCCTGAGGGACCGGCTTCTGCTGCCCGGCTCTCTGCTGTGGGCGTCGCTGGTGGGTGAGTTGCTGCTGGCGATGATATTGGGTGCCCCAATCTTTGTCTTCCTCTCCCCTCCAGGCCTTGTGGGGCGCGAACTCATGATGCTCGTGATCTTTCATACCCTGGTGCTGGAGGGGGTAGTAGTGGCCGTAGTCCTTGCCATGAATCTGGTCACGAGGCGGATGTTCTGCCGCTACTTCTGTCCTCTTGGCGCGCTGCTCGCCCTGATCGGGAGCAGGCGGAGGTTGACTGTCTCCCTGGACAGGGAAGGATGCACCGGGTGCGGAAGGTGCGGCAGGATCTGCCCTCTGGGGTTGGACCCTGCTACTGGAGGCGGAGAGGATCCACGCTGTTGGAACTGCGGTGCCTGCGTTGCAGGATGCGCCCAGGGCGCCTTGCGCTTCAGGTGGTCTTCACGCCGATGATTTCGGTGCTACCCGGAGCTGCTCGACGTATTGAAGCGGTATCCGACTCCTGGATGGGTGAGTATCATGCTGGGATGGTCCGGGTCGGGTTCTACCTTGAGGCGGAGCCTCCTGATGTGCACGTCCAGGGCCCTGCTCCAGGAGTAGGTCTCGTTGTCAGGCCATAGCTGTGTGCATAGGTAGTCCCGCTCCAGAACCTGGTCTGGATGGGTCACCAGGATCTCCAGCAGATCGAACTCCTTCTTGGTGAGATGGACGGGTTTGCCGTTGAGGAAGACCTCCCTCTTCCTCAGGATGACCTTTAGCGGCCCGAATGAGAGGGCCTCGCCTTTGGACTTGGCGCCCCTCTTCCGTCTGAGGCATGCCTTGATGCGGGCCTTGAGTTCCAGGTACTCGAATGGCTTGACTATGTAGTCGTCGCATCCGCAGTCGAAGCCCCGGATCTTGTCCGATAGGGAGTCCCGCGCAGTGAGGATGATGACCGGGCTGTCTGAGACATGCCGCAGCCGCTGGCAGACCTTGATCCCATCGATGTCGGGCAGGTTGAGGTCCAGGATGACCAGATCAGGGAGGGAACGCTCGAAGCCCTTCAGCCCCTCCTCTCCTGAGCGGGCCTTGACGACGTCGTAGCCGTCCAGTTCGAGTTGGTCGCACAGAACGGTGAGAATGTCCTCGTCGTCCTCGATAACCAGAATCTTGATCGCTGTCACCTCGCCCTCCACCTGTAGTGGCTGCTATCCTAACTCCTTCAGCCGCGGCAACCTGATCTTGACCACTGTACCACCGGAACTTGGGGCCTCGATCCAGATGGAGCCGTCGTGCGCCTCGACGACGGACTTGGCTATGCACAGCCCGAGGCCCATGCCGTCCCTGGCTCCCCCGCGGGGATCGCGGTAGAACTTGGCGAAGACCTTTTCCCTCTCCTCTTTGGGGATGCCCGGTCCTCTATCTTCCACTGACAAGATGATAGCGTCATCTCCGCCGGGTTCAAAGGAGATTTTCACCCGCTCGCCCCTGGGCGAGAAGCTGATGGCGTTGGCCACCACGTTGGAGACGGCTTGTTCCAGCATCGAGGGATCGGCCTCCACCAGCACTGCCTCTTCAGGGAGCTGATAGTCGATCTCCACCTTCTGTTCCCATGCCAAGGGCTGGAGCATGACCACGGCGTTGCCGACGATCTCCGTAAGGTCCGCCTCCTCCCGCCTGAACTCCATCGCGCCGCTCTCCATCTTGGTGCAGGCGATCAAGTTTTGCACCATCTTGTGCAACTTCGCCGTATTGCGCCTTATGATTTCAATATAGTGGCCTACGTCCTCTCCCTGTTTCTTCTCAATGAGGTCCACAGCCCCTTTGATGGCTGTTATAGGGGTCTTGAGATCGTGGGTGACATTGGCGAAGAAGGTGGTTCTGGCCTCGCTCGCTTTCTGCAGTTCCCTGTAGGCGGTCCTGAGCTCCTTCACCGCCTTCTCAACCTCGTGCTCAAGCCGCTGCTGCTGTGAGGCCAATGCCTTGACCATCTGGTTGAAACTGGCGGCAACGCGCCTCCACTCGCTGCTGGCGTCTATCTCCACCGCTACGTCAAACCTTCCCTGCTCCACGGCCCTGGAGACCTGGTCGAGCTGACGCAGGGGCAGGATCACCAGCCTCCTGAGCATAACCCATAGCACCGAGACTGCCATTATGAGAGTTATGGCGAAGAACATGAAGTGGTTTCTGGAATGGCGTCCCAGCTCCTTGAATATTTTTTCCGCGGGCAGAGAAATACTTATACAACCGACTATTCCCAGGGGCTTCTTGTCCTTCTGGTGGCAGCCTGCGCAGTCCTCCACAAACCTGAGCGGGGCCGTATAGTGAAAATAGAGGTGGGCGTCCTTCTTCTCCAGCCTCCACAGCTCCTTCCTGATGCCCTTCTTCATGAGGTCGATGGCCTCGGCCTCGAAGGGGTCGGGGAGGTGGGCCGGCAGCTTTGCATTGTCTGCCGCAATCTTTATGGAGAATGGCAGGCTGTTTTTAGAGTAGAGCACGAGCCTTCTGGTGAAGTCGGAGGGGGTCAGCAGCGAGAACTTGTCACCCTCCTTGATATACAGGCCATTCTGCTTAGATATCCACTCGCGGGATAGGACGATGTAGTGGTAGATTCCAAGGGCCTGGTGCCGGAGCCTCTCCTCTATGAAGTGGCGCTCCTGGAATCTGTTCCAGACGAAGAAGAGGAGCCAGAAGAAGCCCAGGACAGCCACTAGGCTCAACGCAACCTTCTGGCGCAGGGTCTCAAACACCTCGGAAGCCGTATTACGTGTCAACACTTGAAGGCGGATACGTGTTCCTGGAACTCCTTGGCAAGTCTAAGCATCTCTCTTATGTATTCCATATTTCTCTCCGCGGCCTCCTTGGCCTGTTGTGCCGCCCGGTCGGCCTCCTTGGCCTCCTCGATGAACTCCAATGCACCCTGTCTCTGTTCATCAACGCTGGAGGCTATGTCGGCCATGACCGCAGTCTGTTCCTCCACTGCCGCAGCGATGGTGGTGGTGATGTCGTTGATCTCGGAGATGATGCGGTCGATTTCGCTCGATGTCCTTATCGCGGCCTGACTTTCGGTCATTATGGCCTCCACTTTCCTGGTGATGTCTTCAGCCGAGTTGGCGGTCTGCTTCGCCAGTTCCTTGACCTCGTTGGCCACCACCGCGAATCCCTTGCCAGCCTCTCCTGCCCTGGCGGCCTCGATGGTCGCATTGAGGGCAAGGAGGTTAGTCTGTTCTGCGATGTCGCCTATGAGCTGAATTATGCTCTGGATGTCCTGTGAGACCGAGCCCAGCCTGTCGATTATCTCCTGGGATTCCTTTGCCATCTCCACGGCCTCTTGAGTCATGGAGTTAGCCTTGGCGGTGTTCTGGCTGATCTCCTCGACAGCGGTGGATATCTCCTTAATGGATTGACTCTCCTCCTCCACGCTTGCCACCAGCGCCTCACCGTGCTGCACCATCCTGTGAGCCCTCTCG
>WFVQ01000256.1 GCA_015491585.1 Deltaproteobacteria bacterium | reverse complement strand
GGTATAGCCCACGACTTCAACAACATACTCACTGCCATACTTGGGAATCTCAATCTCGCCAAGATGAGGCTGGACGACCCGGATGAGGTCTCTTCGATCCTCTCTCAGGCCGAACGCGCCTGCCTAAGGGCCCGGTCGCTGACCACGCAACTCCTGACCTTCGCCAAGGGCGGCTCTCCGGTGATCGAGACCGCATCCATAGAGGAGGTGGTCAAGGAGTCCGCCCTCTTCGTTCTCAGGGGCAGCAACATCAAGTGCGACTTCATCTTTCCAAAGGATATCTGGCTGGTACAGATAGACGTGGACCAGATGAGCCAGGTCATCCAAAACATAGTGCTCAACGCCCGCCAGGCCATGCCCGATGGAGGTGAGATCGTGATAAGGGCGGCCAATCTCGCCAAGGTTGCGCCCATGCCCCATCTGAAGATGGGGAACTACGTCGAGATCGAGATAAGGGACTCAGGTCCCGGTATATCCCCGGATCTGCAGGACAAGATATTCGATCCATTCTTCACCACCAAAGAGAGAGGAAGCGGGCTGGGGCTGGCCATCTGCCACTCCATCGTGGACAAGCACGACGGGGGGATCACTGTCTGTTCCTCTCCTGGCGAAGGGGCCTCGTTCTTCATCTACCTGCCCGCTGCCATAGGGAAGAGCAGGAGTGACGAGCAAGGGGAAGAGCGTGCCCCTTCTGCGCCGGTCAGGCCGTGCAGGATTTTGCTCATGGATGACGAGGAGATGATCCGTGAGGTGGCCGTTCAGATGCTGGAGCGCCTGGGCCACAGGGTCGTGGAGGCCTGGGAAGGCGGCCATGCCGTGTCTCTCTATCGTCAGGCCTTGGATGATGACGATCCTTTCGACATAGTCATAATGGATCTGACCGTGCCGGGAGGCATGGGAGGCAAGGAGGCGGTAAAGGAGATATTGGAGCTGGATCCTGAGGCCAAGGTCATAGTGGTGAGTGGATATTCGGACGATCCAGTGATGGCCAACTGCCAGGCATTCGGCTTTACCGGTGCCTTGACCAAGCCATATCGCGTCTCCGATCTCGACGACGTGATACGCCGCGTCCTGGACACCGGCGACTGATCTGCGATGTTCTCTCAATGTTACAATAAGGTTACATCTTGTGGGCCTGTTCCTGGGAGACTCTTCTTTTTGTTCATGTTTTCACGGAGTTTGGAGACAATTTTCCCATTTAACACATCCGTAGCATCTTTAACGGCACATTTACAGGTATATCCGCTATAAAGGTAGCGGGGATCGGTGCAGTCCTTGGGGGCGTGAAGGGTAGGACGCCTTTTTCTGAGAGGAGGATGTCAGTGAGCAAAGGACCTAAGACGCACTTGAAGAGGATGGGCCTAGTGGTCCTGGGCGTTGTGGCTCTCGTCGTAGTGGGCAAGCTGTTGTTCACTCCCGGCGGTTTCGGCAGGTACGGGCATTACCGGCCAGGCGCCATAGACGACGAGGTTCAGAGGCCCTTGGTCCACGAGACCGATGCCTCGTGCGACAGTTGCCACGAGTGGGACGCCTCGTTCCACAAAAAGGGGAAGCACAAGGTGGTATCCTGCGAATTTTGCCACGGCCCCGGGGGGCGGCATGTCAAGGACGGAAAGGTCGTCGGGCATCTCGAGGTCCAAAAAGGAGGGGAGATAAACCGGCTCTGCCTCCGCTGCCATGATGGGCATGTCAGGGCCAGGCCCCAGGGCGGAAAGGTCATAAAGACCGTCCTATATCCAAACCACCTGGAGAAACAGGCGGTGGAGACCGACCATCTGTGCAACCAGTGTCATCTGGTTCACGCTCCCCTCGAATACATCAATGCCGCCAAGAAGATGTTCCCAATGGTCAAGGAGGGTGAAAATGTCCAGTAACTCCGCCGCGTCGAGGAAGGTGTTGACCAAGGATGAGGCCAGGGCCCTCATAGACCGCGACAGGCGCTCCTTCATCAAAAAGGTCATCGGTGGTGTGTTTGCGGGGTCGCTTCTCATGGTCTTGGAGGCCGGCAGCGGAGAGCTCCCTCCTGCCCAGTTGCCAGGGGTCAGGGGGAGAGAATACGGATTTGCCGATCACCGTTTCGCCTTCGTGGTGGACATCAACCGCTGCATAGGGTGCGGTTCTTGTTGCGTTGCGGACAAGCGGGAATACAACGTGCCGGACCACGCCTACAGGACCTGGATCGAGAGATATCTGATCGCAGAGGATGGAGAGGTGTTCGTGGATTCCCCGGACGGCGGACTCCACGGTTTCAAGCCCAGGACCGACATTGACAAGCCCATCCGTGACGGCTTCTTCGTCCCCAAGCTCTGCAACATGTGCAAGGATGCCCCGTGTGTCCAGGTGTGTCCGGTGGGGGCCACGTTCAAGACTCCTGATGGATTCGTTCTCATAGACTACGAACGCTGCGTGGGGTGTGCCTACTGCGTACAGGCCTGTCCCTATGCGGTGCGTTACATACATCCCGTGCTCCATACCGCTGACAAGTGTACATGGTGCTATCATCGTGTGCGGAGGGGCTTGCTGCCAGCCTGCGTGAACGCCTGTCCAACCAAGGCCCGCAAGTTCGGAGACCTCAACGATCCTGATTCGGAGATCTCGAAGATACTCAGAAGTCCAGAGATAATCACTGTCCTGAAGAAGGAGATGGGCACGGCGCCCAACCTCTATTATCTGGGCGCCCGCCAGGAGGTGATGTGATGACGGAACTCATCGGATACGTATTCCCAAACGAGCACCATGTCCACTGGAGCTTCATGATTGTGCTCTATCCTTACATTACCGGCCTGATCGCGGGTGCGTTCATAATGTCGTCGCTCTACCACGTCTTCAATGTCAAGGCCCTGCGGCCGGTGTCCAAGTTTTCGCTGGTCTTTGCCTTCGCATTCTGGACCTGCTGTACCCTGCCGCTGTTGAACCACCTGGGCCATCCTGAGCGCGCGCTCAACATGCTGATAACGCCGAGCCCCACCTCGGCTATGGCCGGGTTCGGGTATATCTACGGCTCCTACGGAATCCTCTTGATAATGGAGCTGCTGCTGGTCTACAGGAAGACCCTCGTGGAGCTGTATCAACGGTCCAGCGGTGCCCTGAAAAAGGTCTACTGGCTATTGACCCTGGGAGTGCCCCACGTGACACCGGAGTCCGAAGAGGCCGACAAGAAGGCCATCAAGTTCCTTGCCGCCATAGGAATTCCTTGGGCCTGCTTTCTCCACGGTTACGTCGGGTTCATCTTCGGCGGGGTCAAGGCGGTGCACTGGTGGTTCACGCCACTCATGCCCGTGGTCTTCCTGCTGTCGGCATGCGTGTCTGGAATCGCAGGGATAATCCTGCTCTACATCCTCATCATGAAGTACAGGGGTGAAGAGCCCGATGCCGCCTGCCTCAAGTCCTGCGTCAAGTATCTGTGGGGATTCTTCATCCTGGATCTCACTATGGAGCTGCTTGATGTCGGCATACACGCATATCTTCGGGTCGAGCACTGGCACATAGTGGAAGGGCTGCTCAACGGGCCGCTCCATACCTCTTTTTGGATCATGCAGCTCGGGGTCTTTTCGCTGATCCCGTTTCTGCTGCTGGCGTGGATGTCCCTCGCGGACGTGAAACCCAGGCTGTTGCAGCTCTCCGCCGCCGTAGTTTCGGTGATGATCCTCATACAGGTGATACTCATGCGGTGGAACGTGGTTATCGGTGGGCAGCTCATCTCCAAGAGCGGGCGCGGATACTCTGCGTTCCATCTGGAGTTCCTCGGCAAGGAGGGTCTCCTGGCCGGCATGATCATAATGGCCCTGCCTTTGGTCATTCTCTACTTTTTATCAAAGATATTGCCCCTTTGGCACTCATCCAGTGAGGCAGAGGCTTGAATCTTTGGGCGAAGGGAGGTGTGAGGCATGTGGTAGTGAGGAGTTTTTCAGGTCGGTTCAAAGGCAGTAAGCGAAAAAGATATAGGAGGAGAATCATGAAGAAGAGGGTGTTAGTTATGGCGGTGGTGGCCCTGTTCGGGCTCTCCGTGGCACCTGCCATGGCCACCACG
>WFVQ01000255.1 GCA_015491585.1 Deltaproteobacteria bacterium | reverse complement strand
CGTCGCTGAAGGTGGCCATCTCGTTGCATATCTTTATACCGGCATCTATCAATGTCATGGCCAGGGCGGCCCCTGTGCCCTCGCCGAGTCTCAGGTCGAGATCCAGAAGCGGTTTCAGGCCCATATGGGCAAGTTGCGCTTTGTGCCCCTGTTCCTGGGATTGGTGCGACGCGAACATGTAGTCCTTCACCGCCGGCGCCAGCGAATGGGCCAAAAGTGCTCCTGCGGTGGAGATGAATCCATCCACCACCACCCCTATGCCAGCGGCCGCAGCGCCCAGCACGAGGCCGCATATGCCGGCGATTTCGAACCCTCCCACCTTGGAGAGTACGTCGATGGGATCGGCAGGATCAGGACGGTTGGCCTCCAGCGCCCTCTCGATGATGGCAACCTTCCTGGCGAGGGAGGAGTGGTCGATGCCGGTGCCCCGGCCAGTAACCTCCTGCACCGCCCTGCCGGTGACCACCGCGGTGATTGCGCTGGCCGGTGTGGTATTGCCTATTCCCATCTCTCCGGTGGCAAGCAGGCCGTATCCCTGCTCCGCGGCCTCTGAGGCGAGTTCCATTCCCACGGCTATCCCTGCGACGGCCTCTTTACGGGACATGGCAGGGCCCTTTGTCATATTCCTGGTGCCTGGAGCCACCTTGCGGTGCAGCAGGCCGTCAACCGCCTCGAATGAATGGTCCACTCCTATGTCCACCACCCTGACGTCCGCCCCGGCATGGCGGGCCAGCACGTTTATTCCCGCCCCACCCCTCAGGAAGTTGAGGACCATCTGGTGGGTGACCTCTTTGGGGAACGCGCTGACTCCCTCCTCGGTCACGCCGTGGTCTCCGGCGAACACGAAGACCGCCTTTTTGGGAATGGATGGCCTGGGCCGCTGCTGGATAAGGGCCATCCTTAGCGCCAGCTCCTCGAGACGGCCTAAACTGCCCTTGGGTTTGGTCAAGTTGTCGAGATGGGCCTGGACCTCGTCTTTCAGCCCTTGTTCTATTGGTTTTATTTCTCCGATGATCTTATGCAGCTTCCTCTCGTCCATTTCCGCCTCCCTTGATGTACATGGGGATGCCCGCCACGGCGAGGATCACGGTGGCACACGATGCGGCGAGGGATTGGTTGACCCTGCCGGCCGCGTCCCTGAAGCGCCTCGCCAGCGGATGCGAAGGGACAGTGCCCATGCCAAGTTCGTTTGAGACCAGTATGATGTGCGAACTGGAGCCCGCGACCGTATGGCCAAGGGCCTCTCCCATAGCCTCTGTCTCTTCTGCATTGGTGCCTTTCGCCAACAGGTTCGAGAGCCACAGGGTGATGCAATCGACTATGATAACAGGATAGATGCCCTCTGCCTGCTCCAGGGCCGTGAGCAGCTCCACGGGCTCCTCAACGGTCTTCCAGTGCGGGCCGCGTTCCAGCTTGTGGCGCTTTATGCGCTCCTCCATCTCCTGGTCGCTGGGCGTGGCTGTGGCTATGAAGAGGCCGTGTTCTCCCCCCTTTAGCCTCTTTTCCCCCAACAGGAGGGCAAGCCTGCTTTTCCCGCTCCTGGTCCCTCCCAGGATTAACGTTCCGCCCATGTCGTGCTCCATTCATCCAGTGGAGCAAAGATAGCACAAACCCTGAAATAAAAAAGGCGGCTGTAAGCCGCCTTTAGCCCAGGAAGAGATGGGATGGTTACGAGGTCTTTATCTCGATCTGCCTGGGCCTCACCTCCTCCTTCTTGGGCATGGTGACGATCAAGACTCCATTGTGGTATCTTGCCTCGATCTTGTCCGGGTCCACGGGAACGGGTATCCGTATGCTCCTGCTGAACCGTCCCCATCTGGTTTCGATCCTGTGGAAGTTCTCGCCCTTCTTCTCGGTGCGCTGCCTCTTCTCTCCCCTGATGTTGAGGGTGTCTCCGCTTAGGGAGATCTCCACCTCCTTGGGATCGATACCAGGCAGCTCTGCTCTGACGGTCACGTTCTCCTTGTCCTCGGATACGTCCACTGCGGGCACCCAGCCTCCTTCATCGGCAAGGAGTTCCCTCCTGCCGAAGAAATCTTCCCATAATCTATCCATTTCCCTTCTCAGGGTGGTGAGTTCCTTCATCGGCCTCCAGGGTGCGAGTTCCAACATGGTCATCACCTCCTTTTGTGGTGATATGATTGTAATCACTGGTTTTTTTCTAAAGGGAAGATAATTATTGGAGTTGCTGCGTCAAGGGGGGTCACACTACTATAGGGCCCTTCAGGGCTTCTGGATCGGCCATAGACGCCGGAAGCGTGGCGCCCATTTCAGCCGCTCTTTGTAGCTGCTTCCGGTCGTGTCCATAGCGGGGATAGTGCCTCCGCAGGAGCGGAAAACGCCTCGGATGCTTGCCCGCAACAGTGAGGAAGACACCCATTGTCCTCCACGGCTCCTTGGAAGGGTGGGTGAATACCCAGGGGCCCAAGGGGGTGCCGCCGTGGCGCAGGATCTCGCCCTTGAGGTAGTGCCAGTGAAGACGCCAGTAGCCGCGGCACGAGATTATGGGCAGGACAGGGCGGCCGGACATGGCGAGATCGCCATAGGTGTCGAGGAAGGAGAGCACAGGGCCGCACGGATTATAGGACCAGGTTGGTCCTGCGAGCACCAGCAGGCCGCTGTCTCTCAAAGGAGCAAGCGGAAGCTCTGATATGGGTATCCTGACCCGGAAGAGGGTCTTGACCATCATCAGCATAGTGGCTGGTATGGACGGAAAGGGAAAGGGGATCCTTTCCGTTGGTGCCAGCCTTAGATGCTCCACCTGCACGGCCTCTGGTGAAGAGGCCAGCCCCTCCTTGAATGCCCTGATCAGCTTCTTGGTCTGATTGCTGAGCGAAAAGGAGACGATGGTTATCCTTGGGGCATTTGGGTTGTTCTCAGGCACGGCCTCTTAATAGACCAAAGCCTCCTCTTTGGCAAGCGCAATCCCTCCAGGATGGGGAAATTCCCCCTGGTCCGCTTCCCCATGCGTCCCCTGCCCTCCAGCTTCTCCGTGGAAGATCCTGGCGCTTGGGGATGTTTTGGCTTAAACTCTCAAAAACGGCCGGGCCGGTCGAAGGCCCGTGGCATGAGGGAGGGAAACGTGTCCGCGAAGCGCGAGTGGCCGGTGGTATTCGTCGGCGCAGGGCCGGGAGATCCGGAGCTGGTGACGGTCAAGGGAAAGCGGGTGATCGAGTCGGCCGATCTCATCCTTTACGCAGGGTCACTGGTCCAGGACCAGGTCATGGCCTGGGCGCGTCACGACGCCGAGATGTTGGACACCGCATCCCTGGACCTGGAGGCCATAGTGGAGGCGATGGCCTCCGGGCATGCTGCAGGGAAGCGGGTGGCGAGGGTCCACTCGGGTGATCCCTCTCTTTATGGGGCGATACGCGAGCAGATAGCAGAGCTGGATGCCCGAGGTGTGCCCTGGGAGGTCGTCCCTGGGGTCACCGCCGCCTTTGCAGCGGCCGCCCTCGAGGGTATTGAGTTCACTGTGCCCGAGAAGACCCAAACCCTGATCCTCACCAGGGCTGCCGGCAGGACCCCGGTGCCGGAGCAGGAGGCCGTGGAACGGCTGGCGTCTCATGGCGCCAGCATGGTCATATATCTAAGCGTGAAGATGATCCGTTCGCTGGCCAGGTCATTGGCTGAATCCTACGGAGACGATGCGCCGGTCATGGTCGCATACAGGGTGGGATGGCCCGAACAGGCGGTCATCAAGGGGACCCTTGCAGAGATTGCAGACCTCGTGGAGGAAGCGGGCATCGAGAGACAGGCCGTCGTGATAGTCGGTCCGTGTCTTGATAAGCACTGCGGGGGCAAGTCCAGGCTCTACGACAGGGGTTTCTCCCATATGTTTCGTGCCGGGCGGTGTGACTAATCTCGGGCCTTCAAGGCGCCGGTGTCGGCTTTGCACGCCTTGCATTCCACTTTTCCGGTCCTGCACTCCAGGTGTTTCTTGAAGTCCTCCTTTAGCCTCTCTCCTCCAAGCGGGCATCTTTCCATGAAGTGTATGAAGTGGATGAACCGGTCGATTATCTTCCTGGGGATGCCGTGTTCCATCTTGCATGCGGCGATATCGGCGGTATCCTGGTCCACAAGAAGGACCTTGACGAAGAAGTCACGTAGGGTTTCGTGCCTCCAGGCTACTTCTCTTGCAGCCTCTTCTCCCTTTTCCGTGAGGGTAATTACGTCGTAAGGCGCATAGTTGATGAGACCCTTCTTGGCGAGGCTCCTCAACGCCCCTGTAACGGATGCGTTGCTGACCCCAAGGCGCTGCGCGATATCTTTTGCCCGCACTCCCTGCTTGTCGGCTATGGTCCAATATATGGCCTCCAGATAGTCTTCTTGGCTGGAGCTCAGCTTTTCCCTTCCCATTTTGCCCCCTTGGATAAGTTCAACCCCTGTCTTTATTAGGTAATCCTAATATTTTTAGAAATGCTTGACAAGCGGTTTTTCCTCGGCTACTATCCCGTTCCCATGTTAGGCATGCCTAAAAAAATAAGGCAAAATTAAGGAGGAGCGGAAATGCGTATTTTAAAGGCAGTCATGGCGGCGTTGGTGATTTCAGGACAACTGCTCTCATCGGCATGGGCAGCGGAGGAGGGGTTGAGCCTGGACGAGCGCGTTAGGCGTTTGGAGGAACGGCTCGATGGGAACGGTGGCCTTGGAGGCAGGTTCCATCTGGGTGGTTACGGTGAAATTCATGGTAATTTCGAGAGCGGAGGGGAAGACAAGGTGGATTTCCACAGGCTCGTTTTCTATGTGGGTTATGATTTTTCGGAGTGGATACGTTTCAACTCCGAGATAGAGTTGGAGCATGCCTTCGTTTCGGGAGAGTCCGACGGAGAGGTGAGTCTCGAACAGGGATATGTGGATTTCCTTCTCTCCCCTGGTTTCAATGTGAGGATCGGGCGGTTCCTCACGCCACTGGGGATAGTTAATCAGCGTCACGAGCCGCCGTCCTTCAATGGAGTGGAGAGACCACTGTTTGCAAAGTACATCATACCAACGACGTGGTCTTCGGACGGCGTGGGCCTTTTCGGCCACGTGGGGCAGGTCCTCAGGTATCAGTTGTACATGGCCGGAGGACTCGACGGCTCTGGCTTCGATCCAGTTAAGGGTATCAGGGGTGGCCGCATAAACGAAAGGCCCAGCCTCAACGACCCTGCGGTGATGGGGCGTGTGGACCTTTTTCCGCTTGAGGTGGCGGGCCTTGCTGGAAGACATCTCCTGAGGGCCGGTGTGGGCGCATATGCAAGTGGATTGGACAATGGAAACGGTGGCGAGGACCCTGGAAAGGATGGCGACATATTCATAGTTTCGGCTGACTTTGAGTACACCTTCTCGCGGCTGGACCTGAAGGGGGTCTGGGCGTTGGAGCGTATAGATGGTTCGGATGTGACCCAGGACGGAGCTGGCGAAGAGATACTCGGCTGGTATCTGGAGGGGGCATACCGTTGGTTTCCTGACTCGTGGAAGCGTGGCAGGCTGTCAAGGAGTGATAGCACTGTATTCGTGCGATACGAGGCCCTTGATACCCAACGCGAGGTCCGTGAAGGCGTTGAGGAGGATCCGGCAGGAGAGCGTTCCGTCTGGACCGCAGGGGTCGGATTCTATCCGGTTCCCAACTTGGTTCTCAAGGCCGACTACCAGGTGGTCGATTATGCATCCTCCCGCGCCGCCGACGAATACAGGTGGAACGTGGGTATTGGATGGCAATTCTAAGGAGGCGGGTACGGTCATGTCTGGCACTTGTTCCATATGTCGGCACCTGCTGGCTTTTGCGGCCCTGGTCCTCTTGGCCGGGGCCGCCGGCTGTGCAGGGTTGAATGGAATGGGAGAGGTGATGCCTGGAAGGGTGGCGATGCTGTCGAACTGTTCCGAATGCCACCGGATATTCATGCCAGAAGAGTATACCAAAGAGGAGTGGGCTCCAATCCTCGACAGGATGCTTCCTCTGGTCAGCCTTGGCGAGGAGGAGAAGATGGCGCTTCGCGCATACATCTTGAGGAACAGCCGCTGAAAGGATGCTTTACTCCCCATTCCGTTTTCAACTATGCTTAGAAAGAGGCGGCCGTGTCAACGTGCAGATCCAAGGGAGGTAGTTATGGAAAGGATGCTCTTCGGCTTGGCGTTGGCCCTGGTGCTCGGCTTTATGGTTGCCGCTGGTTGCACCCATGCCCGACCTACGCGGCCTGGCCCGGACTTCGTCTGGGTGGCGCCGCACAAGGGGCCCGGCGGGGTGATAATACCTGGCCACTGGAAGTACGTTGGGCCTCCAAAGCCGGGACGGGTGTGGGTGCCGGGCCATTACGGGCCAGGAGGCAAGTGGGTGCCGGGTCACTGGGCTCGTTGACCCTGCCTTTTTTGGTCCTTCCTCTTGTACATGTCTTCGTCCGCGGCTCGAATCACGTCTTGAAAGGAGGTTGCCCTCGGGCCGCGGTTTCCTATCCCGACACTGATTGAGGTGGTGATACTTTCTCCACCTTTGTCTATGATGATAGACTCCGCCGATTCTTCCAGGCGCTGGGCAAGCTCTTTCGCCCCTTCTGCATCGGTGTTGGGGAGGAGGATGCTGAACTCATCCCCTCCGATCCTTGCGGGAACGTCGAGTTTTCTCACCTCGTTCCTTATCATGTTGGCCACCGCCTGCAATACCCCGTCTCCAGCATCGTGGCCATACTTGTCGTTGATCTCCTTGAACTTGTCGCAATCAACCAGCAGGACGGAGAGCGGGGCATCATACCTGGCGGCCCTCTCGAATTCCAGTTGCCCCTTGTTGAAGAAATAGCGGCGGTTGTAAAGGCCCGTCAACGGATCAGTGTTGGCCAACCGTTCTGATTTGGCGAGCCTGATGAGTCTCTTGCCGAATTCATGGGTGACAAAACCTATGAAGACCATGAAGGTGCAGCGGGTGGCCAGCACCAGGGGTGGAATAGGATAGGGATCTACCAAGAACATGGCGCTGTATGCTGCGGCGAGGCCCACAGGTATGGCAAAACCAAGCCATGACGGTATTATGATGGGATAGGTGGCCGCGATAACAAAGCACCATACAGTAAAGAAGCTGCTCGTCATGCCGGTGGCTGCGATGAGAACGATGGCTAACAGGGCAAGGATGATAGCGCGTGCCATGACCCAGGAACGGGATTGGTTCCATATGCCGGTAAGGGAGAGGATCACCGCGGCACAAATTAAGCCCCATCGCCACCATCCCCAATTGAAGTGGTGAAGCATGGCAGCCCCGTGGCCAGCCAAGACCAGGGGGATATAGGGTTCGTACCTGAATATTTCCTTGTGGTCGTAGATGTTCATTGAGGTTACGTCCGGCATGTGCAGTGATTCACAACCTTAATCGATGATAGAGGAGAATACCATTGTCTTCCAGGGAAATCTGGATTGTGGGCTTGACTCCCCGGGGCGTGGAGCTCGCGTGCCGGCTGGCTCGGCAGCTGGAGGGCGGGATTTCTTATTCGCCTGAGGGAAGGGGCGGTGAGCGGGAGTTCGGCTCGCTGGACGCGCTGTTTGCCGAGGCGTTCAGGCAGCCGGTTCCGTTGGTATGTGTGATGGCGGCAGGTATCGTGGTCCGTACCGTGGCCCCTTTCCTCAGGGACAAGATGACCGATCCGCCGGTGGTGGTGGTGGATGAACTGGGGCGCTACGCCGTAAGCCTGTTGTCAGGGCACTTCGGAGGGGCCAACCGGTTGGCCCTGGAGGTGGCCGAGGCCGTGGGCGCGGAACCTGTGATCACCACGGCCACGGACATCAACGGGCTTCCTCCGGTAGATCTGATTGCCAGGGAGGCCGGATGCACCATCGAGAACAGGGATGGTATCGCAAAGGTGGCGATGGCCATGCTCCGGGGAGAGAAGATAGGGATTCACGATCCCCTGGCCCTCTTCACGCCTCTGTTGGCTGGCTGGGATTCCGATATGTTCGAGAACCGGGATTTAGACAGCGAAGGAGGCGGTGCTGGCATATATGTATCTGAAAAAGGGGCGCCTGGCAGCGGCGGCCCCTGGCTGATCCTGCGGCCCAGGATCCTGGTGGCCGGGGTGGGCTGCAACCGGGGGGCCGCCTCCGGGGCGATCCTCGGGCTGCTGCGCGAGGTGTTCATGGAGGAGAAACTCTCGCTGTTGTCGCTCAAGGCCCTGGCCACCATAGACATCAAGGGCGATGAGCCTGGGCTGGCCGCCGCGGCCCACGAGCTGGGTGTGGAGCTTCTTCTGTTTCCTGGTGAGCGGCTCTCCAAGGTAGAGGTGCCCGCGCCCTCTCCGGTGGTGGAGCGACATGTGGGCACCAGGAGTGTGTGCGAGGCAGCGGCGATACTTGGCTCCGGTGGCGGAGAGCTCATCGTGGGGAAGAGAAAGAGCCCTGATGTTACGGTGGCGGTGGCAAGGAGCAGGATATGTTGAGCATAGTGAGCATCGGGCCAGGCTGGGCGGAGCACGTCACTCCGGCTGCTGCCAGGGCGCTGGAGAGGGCCGAGGTGGTGGTGGGGTACAAGACCTATTTAGATCTCATCGCTGGATTCATCACGGGAAAAGAGGTGGTTTCCTCGGGCATGATGAAGGAGGTGGATCGCTGCAAGACGGCGGTGGAACGGGCTGCACAGGGGGCTGAGGTGTCCCTGGTCTCCAGCGGCGACGCCGGGATATATGGTATGGCGGGGCTGGTGTTCGAGGTGTGCAGGGAACGGGGCCTGGTCCCAGGCAGGGACGTAGAGATCGAAGTCGTGCCGGGCATCCCTGCATTGAGCGCAGGAGCCGCGCTGCTTGGGGCTCCTTTGATGCATGATTTCGCCGTGGTTTCGTTGAGCGATCTGCTAACCCCCTGGGGGGTCATTGAGAAGCGTATCGCAGCAGCAGCAGCAGCGGATTTCGTGGTGGTCCTCTACAACCCCAGAAGCCGCAAGAGGCGCTGGCAGCTCGGGCGGGCCAGGGAGATCATGCTCTCCCACAGAGGGCCCGACACACCCGTGGGCATAGTGAAGAGGGCGCAGCGCGAGGGACAGGAGGTGATAGTTACCACGCTTGCAGGATTCGATGAGGAGGTGGTTGATATGCAGACAGTGGTCTTCATAGGCAACTCTTCCACATGGTCGTGGGAGGGGTTGATGGTCACGCCCAGGGGATACGGTTCGAAGTATTCCCTTTGATCAGGTCCGGGACCCGGAAAAAAAGAAAGGGGGGCTTGTGCCCCCCTGTCTCTATCCATTTTATAGCGGTTTAGTACATGTCCATGCCGGGCGCTCCAGCCGGTCCGCCGCCCTTCTCCTCCTCCTTGGGTATCTCGGCCACCATAGCCTCGGTGGTGAGGAGCAGGCCGGATACGCTGGCCGCATTCTGGAGCGCGCTCCTTGTCACCTTGGTGGGATCGATGACACCGGCCTTGATCAGGTCCTCGTACTCGCCTGTGGCGGCGTTGAAGCCCATGTTGCCGCTTTCGGACTTCACGCGCTCCACCACAATGGAACCCTCGTAACCAGCATTGAAGGCTATCTGGCGGAGCGGCTCCTCTATGGCCCTGCGGATTATGTTGATCCCGTGTTTCTCATCGGGATCGTCCACATTGACGTTGTCCAGGACGTCAATGCAGCGCAGCAGCGCGGTGCCGCCGCCGGGCACTATTCCTTCCTCAACAGCGGCCCTAGTTGCATTCAAGGCGTCTTCGACCCTCGCCTTCTTTTCCTTCATCTCGGTCTCGGTGGCGGCCCCAACGTTGATGACAGCAACACCACCGATGAGCTTGGCAAGCCTCTCCTGGAGTTTCTCGCGGTCATAGTCGGAGGTGGTCTCTTCGATCTGGGCCCTGATCTGCTTGACGCGGCCCTCGATCTTCTCCTTGGAGCCGGCGCCGTCCACTATGGTGGTGTTGTCCTTGTCCACCACGATCCTCTTGGCGCGGCCCAGGTCGTTCACGGAGACGTTCTCGAGCTTTATGCCGAGATCCTCGGAGACCACCTGGCCGCCGGTGAGTATAGCGATATCCTCGAGCATGGCCTTGCGCCTGTCACCGAAGCCCGGGGCCTTTACCGCGCAGCACTGGAGGGTGCCGCGGAGCTTGTTGACCACCAGCGTGGCCAGGGCCTCGCCCTCCACGTCCTCGGCCACGATCATGAGCGGCTTGCCCATCTTGGCGATCTGCTCCAGGAGCGGGAGCATGTCTTTCATGTTGCTGATCTTCTTCTCATGGATGAGGATGTAGGGATCCTCGAGGACACACTCCATCTTCTCGGGATCGGTTACGAAGTAGGGGGATACATAGCCCCGGTCGAACTGCATGCCCTCGACCACGTCCAGGGAGGTCTCCATGGACTTGGCCTCTTCCACGGTGATGACACCCTCTTTGCCCACCTTGTCCATTGCCTCGGCGATGATGTTGCCGATGGTGGCATCGTTGTTGGCGGATATGGTACCCACCTGGGCGATCTCCTTCTGATCCTTGGTGGGTACGCTGAGCTCCTTGAGCTTGCCTACTATGGCGTCAACTGCCTTGTCGATTCCCCTCTTGAGGGCCATAGGATTGATGCCAGCGGCCACCAGCTTGGAACCCTCGTTGTAGATGGCCTGGGCCAGGATGGTGGCGGTGGTGGTGCCGTCACCTGCAACATCGCTGGTCTTGGAGGCCACCTCCTTGACCATCTGGGCGCCCATGTTCTCGAACTTGTCGGGAAGCTCGATCTCCTTGGCCACAGTGACGCCATCCTTGGTGATCACTGGGGAGCCGAAGGACTTTTCGATTATCACGTTTCTGCCCTTGGGGCCAAGGGTCACCTTGACCGCATTGGCCAGGGCGTTCACACCCTTGAGAATGGACTCCCTCGCCTTGATATCGTAACGGATCTCTTTTGCTGCCATAGTTCCTTAAACCTCCGATTCTGTCTGAATTCTGTCGTCGTCCCGTAAAGGACCCCGGTTAGTCGTCGTCCCGTAAAGGACCCCGGTTATCAGCCTTCGATTACGCCGAGGATGTCGTCCTCGCGCATGATCAGGTACTCTTCACCGTCGATCTTGACCTCGGTTCCAGCGTACTTGCCGAAAAGGACCCTATCGCCCTCCTTGACGTCAAGAGGCTTCACATCGCCGTTCTCCATTATCTTGCCCTTGCCCACTGCGATCACCTCACCCTGGATGGGCTTCTCCTTGGCGGTGTCGGGAATGATGATCCCGCCCTTGGTCTTCTCCTCTTCCTCAAGACGCTTTACCAAGACACGGTCGTTGAGAGGACGTATCTTCATGGCTTCTTCACTCCTTTTGCGCTGTATTTTTTGAAGTTTTTGATGAGGTGGCCACCTCTTGTTAGCACCCGTTGAAAGCGAGTGCTAATATAATCATGAAAAAAGGGGGTGCAACCCCCTCGATGAAAAAAAATGGCCTCTTTGAGGTGGCAGCCGGGAGGAGGCCTTCCTCCCGGCATCCGCTTGTTAGCGCGCAGATGGCGGGAGCAGGGAGCCCCCCTTCACCTTGTCGTTGGGCATGACTGTATTGGGCTTGACCGGAATCTTCTGAAGAGGCACGTTACGGCCTGGCAGGCTGCGTCCGCAGTAGAGGTTTCGGCTGAGGGAGTTGTTCCCCTCATTGGACTCCTCCACGGCCTGGTTGGCGTCTATAACCAGCTTTATTGCGTTTGGTCCTGGAGTCAGGGCGAGGTTTGAGACATTTGGGAACCAGAGGAACGAGAGCCTGCCCCCTGGCCGGGCCAGCTTTTTCTGGGAGTCCACCGCGCCGAGCCTGATGCCGCCCCAGGGGCGATTGCCCCTGTACATCTGGATGACCGCACCATTATGTATATCGTATCCGGCATCGGGAACAGCGCCG
>WFVQ01000254.1 GCA_015491585.1 Deltaproteobacteria bacterium | reverse complement strand
CCATGCTCCATCCCGTGGATCCGGCCGAACTCATCCCCTTGCCGCCAGGGAGCGAACTGTTCGTGGTCCCGGGCAGGCTGCCGGTTGGGTGGGACCAGGAGCGGGACGAGATGGTGGTACTGGAGGAGGATCCCTCCTGCCACGGCAAGAGGGTATATGCAGTCGCGGCCTTCATGGCCCCTGCCCACACCCAGACCGCGCTGGCGGCATGGTGGAACCCTCCGGACCAGGAACGGCCTCCGCTGCCGCTCTTCGCCTACACCGCCGTCGGGTGGTGGAAGGGGAGGTTCTGGGTGGCGGGTTTCAGGAGCGATCCAGATCCCAGGCAGGACATCAGACACTTCAATCCCAGGGAGATACAGCGCCGGACCACCCAGAAGCTGAAAAGGTTCAGGCGCAACAGGTTGATCCAGCACCTGGGCAAGTGCAGCCTGACCTACGGCTGTCCTGCCGCAAGAAATTTCTTCATGGGCAGATGGGAGGCCCCTCTGCCCTCTTCCCCCCAATGCAACGCAAGGTGTTTGGGCTGCCTCTCGCTCCAACCCGAAGAGGGCCCGCCCTCCACCCAGGAACGCATCACCTTCGTACCCTCACCGGCAGAACTGGCGGAGGTGGCCGTGGAACACATCGGCAAGGCGAAGAGGGCGGTGGTGAGCTTCGGTCAGGGCTGCGAGGGGGAGCCGCTCCTCCAGGCCGATGTGCTGGCCGAGGCGGTGTCCAGGATCAGGAAGGCGACCCATGAGGGAACCGTCAATCTCAACACCAACGCCAGCCTTCCGGCAGGCGCTGCAAAGGTGGTGGAGGCCGGACTGGACTCCATGAGGATCAGCATGAATTCAGTGAGAAGGGAGTACTACACCTCCTACTACCGCCCCAAGGGCTATACCCAAGAAGATGTCCTGGAGACCTGGAGGATCATGAAGGAGGCGGGCGGGTTCGTCTCCCTGAACCTGTTCGTGCTGCCTGGCCTAACCGATGAATACGCCGAGGTGGAGCGGTTGGAGTCCCTGATAGAGGAGCTGGGGCTGGATCTCATACAACTCAGGAACCACAACATCGATCCCGATTGGTATCTCGACGGGATCGGATACCGGTACACCGGAGAGAGGATGGGGATAAGGCGGATGGTGAAGCGGCTGAAGGCCCGCTTTCCAGGGCTGCGGTTCGGATACTTCAATCCGCCCCTGAGGTGAGCAAGCCGCTCACCTCTTGGAACGCTTGGTTCCGGAATAGACGAAGGCCTTGGCGATCATCTTGATGAAGCTCCCCTTGTCGATCCCTATCTCCTTGCCGCAGGCGCAGCGCCACTTGTGGCCATCCTGGGCGAGGTTCCCGAAGTCCTTTTCGATGCGGTGCTTGTGGCACCTGAGCACCTCGCCCGGTCCTATCTTGTCGTATTTCAACAGCTTGCGCTTACAGGCGGAGCAGCGGATCAGGAGCATGGGAGCCCTTGCCGAGGCTGCTACTCGAATCCCCGGTCGTGCCACCTGCGGAAGTCGCAACGGCTGGGCCTGCGGGGACGATCACTGCATCTGGGATCACCAGCGGCGCACCAATCCACTATGAAGCAGAGCTTCTCCGTGGAGGCGTCGCCTGGCCTTATCCACTTCAGGTAGTCGAAGGAGGAGGGTTCCCATATCTGGTCGTCCCTGTTCCTGATGAGCTCTTCCACCGCATAGTGGTCCTTCACGGTCTGCATGATGTTGGACTCGATGAAGAACGGGTCGATGTCGTCGAGCTCAACCCTCCAGACCGTTATGCTCTCGCCGGGGCGGCGGGGTTTCAGCCTGGACCTTATGCGCTGCACGTTCTTGACTCCCGGTGTGCTGCGTATGATGGCATCGAACAGCTCTATGAGACCGTCGTCTGGAGCGCCCTGCAGATATATCTTTATTGCCCCCTCCCTGTGCAAGGGCCTATCAGCAGGCGAGGCAACCCGCGGCAGGCCGCTGCGCCAGCGTGCTATCCTGGCGCCGACGCCGTGCCTGATCCTCATCAACGCGGCCTCGATGGCGCCGGCCTGGGTGGCGTCGGTCACGGTGAACCTGCGGGCCACCGTGGCCACGTCTCCGCCTTCCCTAGTATATCCCTGGCCGACCACCCTCACCCTGGCGCGGTATGCGTTGCCCTCGAAGGGCCGCAGGGCAATCTCCACCTTGAGCACATACACCATGTCGGCCACATACTGCCTCAACAGCCCGCGCGCGAACCTCACCGGCCTTGCGGTGTAGCGCTCCAACATCCGCTGGCACCTCCGCCTGGTCAAGTCAGGGGAGAAGGGCCTGACCGCCTCTATGCCGTCGCGGTCGAGCTCCTTGGACAGGATATGGGACAACCGGAGGGAGTATGCCGCATCCACGCCTCCATTGCCGGTGATAACGAATGGCACCAGCACCACCCTGGAGGGAGGGCCTGTCGCCCCGGCCTGGGCGGCCATCAACACCAGCGCCAATAGGGGAAAAAATACAACTGTCATCTTGTTCTCAGGACGCATCTCCATCGCCTCCTTTT
>WFVQ01000253.1 GCA_015491585.1 Deltaproteobacteria bacterium | reverse complement strand
GTCCACATGTTGCCGAGGACGTGGATCCAGCCTCCGTGAAGGAACATGCAGGTGAAGATAGACATCACCGCCTGTGCTTGGAGCGCAGGATCTCCGCCAAAGAAGGCGTGGGTCACCACCGCCGGCACCACTCCGAAGACGTAGAAGAGCTGCTCCAGGAGGTGTTGGGGAAGCGATATCTCAAAGAAGAAGACCAGGGCGTTTATGCCTATCAAGGCATAGGTCATTAATGGAGGACAGCGGCGGGGGGTGCTATCCTGCAATGGTATCATGTGTCAAGACCTCCTATGCGAGCCTCGAAAGCAGATCTCCCGCCCCCTTTACCGCGAATGCCATCACCCATGCCAGGGCCAGCAGGTAACCCACTGAGAACAAGGCCCATTTCAGGGCGCCGGTTTCCCTCCATATAGTGATAACCGACACCATGCAAGGAGTATATATAAGCACGAAGACCATCAGTGCAAATGCTGATGCCGGTGTGAGGCCGCTCTTGCGCAGCGCGTCTTTCAAGCCTGGCCCCCCCTCTTCCTGGTCGTGTTTTGCCTGGTAGAGAACCCCAAGGGTGCTAACCACCACCTCCTTGGCCACGAACCCGGTCACCAGGGCCACCCCGATCCTCCAGTCGAATCCAAGGGGCCTAAGCACCGGCTCTATGAACCGCCCTATGCGTCCGATATAGCTCTGCTCAAGGCGTTCCACCTCTTTGGCCCTTTGAAGCTCGTGGAGACGTGCACGTAACTGGTCCAGATCCGCGCCTTCGGCGCCCCCTGCCTCAATCCGGCTTATCATGGAGGAGACCGAGGCTATCTCCGAGTCGTAGTTCATGGAGTAGTGGGCCTGTTTGGGATAGGCGCCTAAAAACCAGATGATCACCGAAAAGATCAGGACCACCCCGCCCATCTTGTGGAGATACGCCTTGGAACGCTCCCACATGTGGATAAGGAGGCTCTTGAGCGTGGGCATCCGGTATGGCGGCAGTTCGAGCACGAAAGGAGCGCT
The DNA here is from genome assembly GCA_015491585.1 of Deltaproteobacteria bacterium. GTDB lineage: Bacteria > Desulfobacterota > Dissulfuribacteria > Dissulfuribacterales > S140-46 > S140-46. The sequence goes on along the minus strand of WFVQ01000253.1, from coordinate 4,146 downwards.
CTCACCCTTGAATATGGTCTTGCTGAAGAGCTGCCCCATGAGGATCGCAAGGGCTATGCCGAGGAAGTAAATGGCGAATATGACATTTCCCTCCTTTCCAGGAAAGAAGGCGCTGGCCAGAAGCACATAGACCGGCAGCCGAGCCGAGCAGCTCATCAGGGGATTGATGAGGATGGTCAATATGCGGTCCCGCTTGGTCTCCAGGGTCCTCGTGGCCATTATGGCCGGCACGTTGCATCCGAACCCCATGAGCAGGGGGATGAAGGACTTACCGTGCAGGCCCAGGGTATGCATCACACGATCCATGATGAAGGCGGCCCTGGCCATGTAGCCGGTATCCTCCAGGAGGCTGATCCCAAGGAATATCAATATGATGTTGGGCAGGAAAACCAAGACACCGCCCACTCCGCCTATTATTCCGTCCACTATAAGGTCGCGCAGCCCCCCCTCGGGCATGAACTTGACTGCCGCCTGGCCCAGGAGCTCCACCCCGTGCTCGATCCAGGAGACAGGATACTGCCCCACCGTAAAGGTCATCTGGAAGAGCAGGTATATGAACAGGATGAATATGGGGAAACCCAGCAGCCTGTTGGTAAGCACGCTGTCTATCTTGTCGCTTATGGTGCTCTTTGCAGCAGCGGAGAGCCGCATGGTCTCCTTCAATGCACCTGATATGAAGCCGTACCTGGTCTCCGTGATGACGGTCTCGGGATCATCCTCGAAGATCCCCCGTAGGTGCTCTCTGGCCTCGTCCGCCACGGCCAGGACCTTCTCGCCTCCTGGCGCGTCCTCAAGCTTCTTTCTTATGAGCTTGTCGTTCTCCAGGAGCTTCACCGCGGTCCAGCGGGGATAATAGGCCCGGTTGATCTCCTGCACCTCCTTCAACACCTTCCTAATCTTTGCAATCTCCTCCTCCACCTCGTTACCATAGTGGATGTGGATGTGCCGCGAGACCGGATCCTCGTTGGCGGCCACGGCCAGCACCGTGTCCAGCAATTCCTCGATGCCCTCGCCCCTGGTGCCAACGGTCTTCACTATAGGCACACCGAGCAACCGGGCGAGCTGGTCGTAATCGATAACGATACCCCTGGCCTTGGCCACGTCCACCATGTTCATCACGAAGACCAGCCGGATGTTGAACTCGATGAGCTGTGTGGCGAGATAGAGATTGCGCTCGAGATTGGAGGCATCGATGACGTCCACCACCACGTCTGGCCTGCTCTCCAGTATGTAGTCCCTGGCCACCACCTCCTCTACGGAGTAGGCAGAGAGGGAATAGGTGCCTGGCAGGTCAATCACCCGGATGGTCTCGCCCTTGTGGGTGCACACCCCCTCTTTTTTCTCCACTGTCACTCCGGGCCAGTTCCCCACCTTCTGGCGAGCGCCCGTGAGCTGATTGAATAGTGTGGTCTTTCCTGCATTGGGATTGCCGACCAGGGCGATGGTAAGAGCCATTTGCCTTCTCTCCCCTCATCCGCAGTCCGCCACCGACCTATCCTGGAAACGGAAGGCGGTGGCCTTGAAGAAGGCGAGCAGCTTGCCGTCTCCGTTACGGACCTCGATGGAATAGAGACCGGTGGACTTGCCGAGGTTCAGCTCCGACGCGGTGGCGGTGATCGCCTCTCCCACCTTGGCCGGCCTGAGAAAGTTGACCGAGACCTCCAGAGCCAGCGCCATATTGCCGTGGCTGTTGCACGCAAGGGCGAAGGCCACGTCGGCAAGAGAAAAGATGGTCCCGCCGTGGCACAGGCCCGCGGCATTGAGATGTTCCTCTTTCACCACCATAGAGACCTCAGCGCTGCCTGGAGAGACCCCCACTATCTCCATGCCGAACAGCCCTATCAGCTTGTCGTGGGCCGAGATATGCTCCCTTACCATTTCAACGGGTGATCTTTCGCTCATCTGCCTTCCCTTCTCTGCTCCTGCCCGAAGAATTGGCGCCACTTCCACATGAAACGCCCCTTCACCTGTTCAGGGACCAGTACAGTAAGTCCCTGGATGACGTATTTCAACCTTGGATAGAGATAAGATTTCTGGATGGTGGGACTGTTGGCCGGAAGTACCATAGTGAGCACGAACATGATGACCCCAGCTATCAGGATCCCCTTCAGCGCCCCCAGCATGGCGCCGAGGGTCCGGTCGAACCACCCTAATTTCAGGGCCTTGAAAAATCCATACACGAGTATCCCGGCGATCACGAATATGAGATAGACAGCCAGGAACAACAGCAAAAATGCCACTATGTTCCTGATAAATTCGTCGCCTATCATGGGAACAAGCCTATAGGAGAGGGACGGAAACCCCCTGATCGCGACGAAAAACCCCGCGAGCACGCCTGCCACGCCTGCCACGGACCGGCTGAACCCGGTCCATATGCTTCTCACGAACGCGATCACCAAGACCGCAGCAAGTACGATGTCCAACCAGTTGCCGTGGATGCCAAGTACCTGGAATTCCATGTCAGACTCCTTTACTCGCCGCCCTTGCGGCGTTAGTTGCGCTGTTGAGGCCATTTTCGAGCCTTTTCACCGCCCTTTCAAGCCCCCCTCCCCTGAGGTCTCCCTCTATCCATAATGGATCGCCGAATGCGATCCAGACCCTTGAGAAAGGGAGTGGCAACACCGTCCTGTCCCAGCTGTCGAACCGGTAGGCCGGCCTGACGTGGAGCCCTATGGGGACTATGGGACAGCCTGCCTCCCGCGCCAAGAACACCGCGCCTGGCTGGGCCTTGAGCGCCGGCCCCCTTGAGCCGTCGGCGACGATGCCTCCTGGATAGCCGTGCTCTGTCATGAGCCTGGCCATCTGCCGCAGGGCACGAACGCCGTGGCGGTTGCTCGAGCCGCGCACAGGGATCTGTCCCCACCTCTTCAACGCGCTCGCCACCATCTCGCCGTCCTTGCTGGCACTCACCATGATGGCACAGCGGACCCGTCTGAAATGGTACAGGGAGTAGATGAGGGCATGGTGCCAAAGCGCCAGGACCAGCGGCCTCCCTGCCTCCATGTTCTCCCAGAAGAAACCCCCGTTAAGTTCTTTAACCCTGCAGGTGGCCAGCCACGCCTCCACCAGCCTGAGCGCGCACCGTACGCCCAGGCCTAGAGCAGGGTCACCTTTCCTCTCTTGGTCAAACGTGCTAAAGTTGCTGCCCATATCCGCATGAGGAGTACCATGCGGTGCGGGCCCAGGCAAGCGGGTCCGGCACGCCGCTGGCATGGAGGGGCGCGGGCATGGCCAAATTGAGCTTCGAGGCCGCTATGAAACGGCTGGAGACCATCGTAGAAGAGCTGGAGAAGGGAGACCTCCCCCTGGAGAAGGCGCTGAAACGGTACGAAGAGGGGGTCAGGCTAGCCAAGCAGTGCCAGGAGCACCTGGACAAGGCCGAGCTCAAACTGAAACAGCTATCAGTGGACCAGGAGGGCAAGATCTCCATAAACGACATGGCAGAGGAGAACGGTTAGAGGTGGCATTCGACCTGAAAGCGTTCATAGCTGAAGAGAGGGAGCGGGTGGACTCCGGCCTGGAGCGGCTGCTACCTGGAGAGGAGGAGCCCTCGGCACCGCTCTTCCAGGCGATGCGCTACAGCGTCATGTCCGGCGGCAAGCGGCTCAGGCCCATTCTGGTGCGGTGCGGCGCCAGAGCCGTGGGAGGTGACGCTGATGCGGTCCTGCCAGCGGCATGTGCAGTGGAGTTCATACACACCTACTCCCTCATCCACGATGACCTGCCAGCCATGGACGACGACGACCTGAGGAGAGGCAGGCCCACCTGTCACAAGGTTTACGGGGATGCCATCGCCATCCTTGCAGGAGACGGTCTCCTCACCCTGGCCTTCGAGGTGATGGCCTCGCCCTGGCCCAACGAGCCAGCTTTAAGCGCCAAGGCCAGGGCCACGGCCCTGCTTGCAAGGGCCGCTGGGGTGCTTGGGATGGTAGGCGGCCAGGCCTGCGACATACTCTCTGAGGGCAAGAAGATCGACGCAGAACTGCTGCGCTTCATACACGAGAGGAAGACCGGTGCCCTGATAACCGCCTCGCTGCTCATGGGAGCTGTCCTCTCGGAGGCGGAGGAAGAGGCGGTGCAACGGCTGCGCCGTTACGGCGACGCCGTGGGCCAGGCGTTCCAGATAGTGGACGATATCCTCGACAT
>WFVQ01000252.1 GCA_015491585.1 Deltaproteobacteria bacterium | reverse complement strand
AGATAAATCTAAAATGTTTGATCAATTTCATTTTTTCTTACATTTAAAATTTTCATATTGCGCGGGCCTCCCGGAAAGGGAGGCGCAGCCGCGCGCGACGGCTCGGGCCGTTTCCATTCTGTTGGTGCCATGAAGGTGTTGCTGTTGCAGCCCTGGATAGCCGATTTCGCGGCCCACAATTTCTGGATCAGGCCCTTGGGCCTCTATAGGCTGGGGGAATGGTTGTGGCAGAGGGGAGCCGACGTGGCCCTCCTCGACTGTCTCTCCCCTTTCGATGCACCGGGAAAGTTTCCCAGGGAGATTGTGGACCCACCGCCGGTCTTGGCCTCCTTTACAAGGAGATACGGCCGTTACGGTATCTCGCAAGAGGAGTTCCATGAGAGGCTGTCGCTACACGGAGAGGTGGATGCAGTCTTGCTCACATCAGGGATGTCATACTGGTATCCAGGGGTACAGTGGGCCATATCCGAGGTCCGCAAGGCCGTAGGCAAGGTGCCGGTGGCCCTGGGAGGGATATATGCCTCGCTATGGCCGGAGCATGCAGGCCGACACTCGGGAGCAGACCTCGTCCTGGCTGGCAGCATTGAGGTCTGCGGGGGCGAGCTTGCTTCATGGCTGGGGATTCCAACCCGCCCGATCCGTCCTTTTACTCCTTGGTACCGCTTGAATCTCTGGGATCATCTCGATTATGCGGCGATCCGTACCGCCCTGGGGTGCCAATTCAACTGTTCCTACTGTGCATCCTCCCGCTTGCACGAGGGTTATTCTCCCAGGGCCCCGGGGGAGATCCTGGAGGAATTGTCCTGGCTCCAAGGCCAGGGGGTGAAGCAGGTGGCCTTTTATGACGACGCCCTTCTCGTCGGTTTTCAACATCGGCTGCGTCCTGTGCTCAAGGGAGTGCTCGAGGCGGGAATGGAGTTCACGTTTCACACCCCCAATGGACTCCACGCGCGGTATGTGACGCGCGATGTGGCCAAGTGGATGAAGGTGGCGGGCTTCAGGACCATAAGGTTGAGTCTTGAGACCGTGGACAGGGGCCGTCAGGTCTCCACTGGCGGCAAGGTCGAGACGGATCACGTCGCGGCAGCCGTGTCCAACCTCGTGGATGCGGGCATGTCCACTTCCGACATAGGCATATATCTCATGATGGGCCTTCCAGGGCAGAGCCTCGAAGAGGTGGCTGCTGGAATAGAGTATGTGAAGGCCCTTGGAGTCAGGCCGTACCTGGCCGAATTTTCGCCTATTCCCGGCACCGCCGAGTGGGAAAGGCTGTGTTCAGCCGGTATGCTGCCACCTGAACCCGATCCTCTGCTCACCAACAACTCCGTTTATTTCAGGCGTTACTGGGGATATAGTTGGGAAGAGATCGATGACCTCATGAGGATGGCGCGGTCATGAGGGACGCTGGAGCGTTGGAGGGTAATGATGGGGAGTCGCACATGGGCCAGGATCGGAGTGGCCCTGCTGGTGGCAGCCGCTGCATTTCTTGTTTACTGGTATGACTTGCATCACTATCTCACCCTCGAGAGGGTGAAGCAGTACAAGGAGCGGATAGATGAAGTTTACGCCGCCCATCCATTCCTCACAATAGCGGTATATTTTTGCGTCTATGTCGTGGCAACAGCCCTTTCGATCCCAGGGGCAGTGGTCATGACTCTGGCTGGTGCCGCCATATTTGGCTTGTGGCTGGGCACCTTGGTTATATCGTTCGCGAGCACCATCGGGGCCTCCTTGGCCTTTGTGGTGGCCCGTTTCCTTCTGCGCGACTGGGTGAACGACCATTTTGGAGCGAAACTCGAGCTCATATACGAGGGTGTTAGGAGGGAAGGGGCTTTTTATCTCTTCACCTTGCGGCTGGTGCCAATATTCCCTTTTTTCCTAATAAACATACTCATGGCCCTCACTCCCATAAGGCTGAGGACCTTCTATTGGGTGTCCCAGCTGGGTATGCTTCCGGGCACCATCGCCTATGTCAACGCCGGCACTCAGTTGAGCCGGATCTCGTCACCTTCCGACATCCTGAGCCCTCGAGTGCTCCTTTCCTTCGCGCTCCTTGGGATCTTGCCTCTTGCCTCCAAAAGGGCCATAGCCATTTACAGGAAAAGGCGGCGGCGTGAGGGAAGCCAGTCCTGAATTCTCGATAGTCATTCCATGTCTCGACGAGGCCGCGCACCTGAGGCGCGCCATAGCCTCGGCCCGGCAGGGGGAAGAGTGTCAAGTGATAGTGGCCGATGGGGGAAGCGCCGATGGCTCCGTGGATTTGGCCCGTTCCCTTGGAGCCCTCGTGATCGCCTGCCCCAAGGGGCGGGCGGTGCAGATGAATATGGGTGCCGCAGCGGCAGAGGCGCCTATATTGGTATTCCTCCACGCCGATACACTCCTGCCCCCTTCCTGGAGGGAAGAGGTGCGCCTGGCTCTCAGTGATCCTGGATGTGCCCTGGCGGCCTTCAGGCTCGAGCTCGAGGAGGGGCCGCCGGGAACAGGCGTGATAGCCTCGATGGCAAACCTGAGGGCCCGGTTTCTGGGACTCCCATTCGGCGACCAAGTGCTCTGTATCAGGCGCGACATCTTCGAGAGGATAGGGGGCTTCCCTTCGGAGCCTCTGTTGGAGGACCTTATGTTGGTCCAGCGGGCCAAGGAGTACGGAAAGGTGAGGATCATGGAGGGAAGGGCCGTATCGTCCGCCAGAAGGTGGTCCAGCCTCGGGTTGTTCAGGGCCACGGCAATCAATCAGGTGATACTCCTTGGATATCTGCTGGGCGTATCCCCCGCCCGCCTCTCCTCCCTCTACAGGCGCTGACCAGCGGGGCTGGACCCTGACGGCGTGCTGGGTTAATCTTTTTATTTTATCAATTCTCTGTCCGTTACAGGAGGCCATATGCTCGAACCGGTTTGGGATGCCGTTCCTGCTGTGGAGATTTCCGCCACAAGGTTCCGCTCTCATCTCTTTTCCATTCCCGAGGTCCCATTCTGGTTTCTGCCTTCACCAAAAGGGCAGGAGCTCATGGAGCTGATCGGGGCGTCTGCTGCCTGCTCCAGGGATGATGTGGCAATGGCATGGCGCCAGAGGGAGGGGATATCCCTGGACAAGGCCCGCCACGAAGTCGAGCTGTTTCTCTCCTCCTTTCCAGATATGGAGGTGGCTCCCTATCCTGGCAGGTCGGTCCTGGGAGAGCCGGACCAATTGAAGGAGCTATGGTTTCATGTGACGGACAGTTGCAATCTTAGGTGCCGGCACTGTCTCTTTGGGGACAACCTTAGGGGCGCCAGGCGCCTGGACGCCGGCGAGGTGGCCGGGATAGCGTCAGAGGCCGCCTCTTTGGGATGCAGGTTGTTCGTGTTCACAGGCGGAGAACCCCTGGTCCATCCAGGGATAGTGCAGGCTATTGAGGCCATTCTGGCCGTGGAGGGGGCAAGGGTGGCGGTGCTCACCAATGGCATCCTCGCGGGTCAGGCAGGGCTCGATGGGCTTCCATGCGACCGCGTCCATTTTCAGATTAGCCTTGAGGGGCCAGAAGAGGTGCACGATGCGCTCAGGGGGAAGGGGGCCTTCGCGGCCGCGATGGAAGGCATCCGCGCGCTTCGGGACATGGGATTTTCCCTGGGAGTGGCGGTGGCCGTGAACGAGATCACCCTTCCTACACTTCAGGTGATCCCATCCATTTGTGCCGCTGAAGGTGTGGGCTCCATCCATCTGCAGTGGCACTTCCAGAGAGGGACCGCAGAGATGAATCAGGTCACGCTGGAGGTGGGCGGCAGGGAGGATGCACCGCCCTTGAGATCCGCTCTTGTTCGGCTCTACCAGGAGGCCCGCAGGCTCGGTGTGACCGTGGACAACTTCGAGTCTCTGGCCGCCCGCCTTTTTTCGCCGCCAGGCACCAGGTTCGATTTGGGCAATGCCTGCTGGGAGGCACTGGCGATAGGGCCGGATGGGACGGTCTATCCCACTCCTGCTATGGTCGACCGTCCTGGCACGAAGCTGGGCCATGTCTCGGAGGGGCTGTCCAGGGTATGGCTGGAGTCGCCGGCAGCCGAGGCCATAAGGCGTCTTTCCCTCCTCGACTCTCCGGAGATGGCTTCGGATCCGCTGCGTTTCATCACAGGAGGGGGCGATCTGGACCACTGCCTTGTGGTCGGGCCAGGAGGAGGTTTTTCTTTGGGGCCGGATCCGTACAGGCCGGTGTACGGTTGGATGATCCAGGAGATCCTGCGCCACGAGGTAGAGGACCTTCCGGTGCCGGAGCGGCCTGGCATGGTATTGAAGATGGGAGAGGTCCTGGGCGAATGTCCGCCAGGAGGTGAGGTGAACTTCACCCATTGCAACTGTCTCCTCTCCGTGGGCGAAGGAGTGCACGGCCTTGTGCAGGGGTTCTACGGAGTCAGGGCGGATGAGCCGGATGAGTCCATTCTCAATCCCATAAGGTATTCCAGCTCTGAGATGGATTTCATCCCTGAGGAGGCGAAGATGCGGATGTATGGCTGCGGCAGTCCGGTGGATGCCGCAGAGCCTGCCCCTGGTGAGACCGTGGTAGATCTCGGGTGCGGCACCGGTGTGGAGTGCTTTCTCGCCTCCAAGCGCGTAGGGCCTGCAGGGGCGGTGATAGGGGTGGACATGACCAGGGCCATGCTGAAGAGGGCTTCGAGGGCCTGCCGGGAGGTCTCGAGGAGGCTCGGGTTTGCCAATGTCTCATTTGTGCGGGGCTACCTGGAGGAGCTTCCTCTGGAGGATGGCTCTGTGGACGTGGTGATATCAAACTGCGTGATAAATTTGAGCCGAAACAAGCGGCGTGTCTTCAAGGAGATCCTTCGGATACTGAAGCCAGGAGGGCGGCTGATAATCTCCGACGTCACCACAGAGAAGGAGCCCGGGCCGGCGATCCGGTCGAACCACGCCCTGATAGGCCAGTGCCTGGGAGGGGCCCTGGTCCAGGAGGGACTCTTTTCTCTGCTGGAGGACGTGGGTTTCGTTATGGGCGAGGTCCTGGCCAGGTATCCCTACCGCGAGGTGGATGGACATAGGTTCTTCAGCCTTACCTTCAGGGCTTACAAGCCCGGAAGCAGGTTCCAGGAAGCCCACGTCCTGTACGCCGGACCCTTCCCTTCCGCCATTGCCCCGGATGGTTCCAGGCTGATGCGAGGGCGGGTCTCCTGCCTGGAGCTGCCAGCCATTCCGGAAGAGGCATGGGCGGAGAGGGGTTTTCTGCTGGTCGAGGAGGGCTCAGGGGTGGTGGCCAACTCCGCGTCAGGCTCCTCCTGCTGCTCCTGCACCGCTCCTGGGAGCGATTGCGGGGAGGCCGGGGTGCCTGCTCAGGATATGCCTCATTACCAGAGCGACTGCATGGTCTGCGGAGCCAGGATCAAGTATCTCGATGTCTCCCAGGAGATGAAGTGCGTCCTATGCGGCAGGCCTCGCCTGAGCAGCGCCATGTGCGAAGCAGGCCATTACGTCTGTGACGGGTGTCACACCTCCGATCCGGTTGAGTGGATCAAGAGAATCTGCCTCTCTACTTCCAGTGCCGACATGGTGGCACTGATGAAGGAGATCCGGTGTCATCCATCATTTTCACTCCACGGTCCAGAACACCATGCAATGGTGCCGGGTATCATCATGGCGGTGTACCGGAACCTGGGGGGGAGGATCGACGAAGACGCCATCATAGCCGCCATTCAGCGAGGGGCCGAGGTGCCTGGCGGCATGTGCGGGCTGGCCGGAAGCTGCGGGGCCGCGGTTGGGGCCGGGATCGGCCTGGGGGCCATTATGGGATCGTCTCCGTTGACTCCTGCGGCCAGGGCGAAGCTCAATGGCGTTGTGGCGGGCATTCTGGGTGAAATAGCAGAGCTTCCGGCTGCTCGCTGCTGTCAGAGGGAGAGCTATATCTCGCTCCTCCATGTCTCCCGTGTTTCCAAGGAGTTGCTGGGGGTCGCGCTCCCTGCGAAGGCGCCCCTGGCCTGCAGTCAGTTCAGCATGAACAGGGAATGCATAAGAAAGGCATGTCGGCTCTATCCTGGGGCGTCCGCTCTGGCCGGCATGGACGAGGACGGCGGCTTCTTTATAGCCGCGCCGTCCTGGATGGGCAACAGCTTGAAAAGATGATCTCGTTCTTTATTATATGAAGGGTTTGGAGGCTGTCATGGGAAAACTACAGCAAGACGTCAGCGAGAGATTGGATGAACCGTTCCTTGGCTCTATCTTCCCTCCTGGGAGGGACGACGAGTTCTTCGAGGCCCTTTACGGCGGGGCAGAGGAGGGAGCCTTCGATATCAGGTTGACTCTGGAAGGGGTGAACGAGGAGAGGAGAGAGGTGGTGCTCGCCTTCACCCTCACCGAGCGCCCTGGGAAGTGTATGGCCTGCAGTCTTACCTATGGTCTGCCGCCGGTCTTCGAACGTCATCCCATCATAGGGTTGAGTGGTATCGTGGATGCAGTGAAAGAGCGGTTGGCGCCAGAGTGGAGGGTGGAGGAGTACCGTCTCGGGCCGACTTCGCCCAAGGCGCCCAAGGTCAACGTAATACCACTCGTCCTCACGGTTTCCGAGGGATAGATTTCAAGTGTTCACGGTCCACTTTCCCATCTCCGGTGTGGAGACGTGGGCCTTTCTGCCACCTGTGGTCAGCTTCCTGCTGGCCTACTTCGGGGCAATGGCCGGTGTGACAGGGGCGTTCCTGCTCCTGCCGTTTCAGATGAGCGTGCTCGGCTACACCTCGCCAGGGGTCTCGGGCACCAACTTCCTCTACAACCTGTTTGCCATTCCGGCTACGGTGGTCAGGTATGCCAGGGAAGGGCGGATGAACTGGCCCCTGGCCCTGGTCATAACTGCTGGCAGCCTGCCTGGTATCGCCGGAGGCTATTGGCTCAGGGTGCGGTATCTCACGGATCAGGCCAGGTTCAGGCCGTTTGCGGGCCTGGTCCTGCTCTACCTCGCCTGGAAGGTGGGAAGCAACCTCTTGTCCTCTGGAGGGTGGAGTTCCTCTCTGCCTGCTCAGGATGCCAGGGTCTCGGCCCACCGGCTTGCGGCGGCTTCTTTCAGCTTCGTTTTTGACGGCAGGGAATACGGTTACAATCCGGCGGCCCTGTTGTTCGTGGCCCTGCTGGTGGGTTTCGTAGGCGGGGCGTATGGGATCGGCGGCGGGGCGGTTCTGGCTCCGTTCTGTGTCTCGGTGCTGAGGCTGCCGGTCCATGCCGTTGCCGGCGCCTCTCTCTTCGGCACCTTCGTCAGCTCTCTGGCCGGAGTCGCCGCTTACGCCTCCGGGCTGGGGGCAGATCAGGCGTCCACCTCTCCAGACTGGGCGCTGGGCGCCATTTTTGGGGCCGGCGGCGTCATCGGAGGATACCTTGGGGCCAAGAGCCAGCGTTTCATCCCGGACCGGCCTATCAAGATCGGACTCCTTATAGTGCTGGTCGGGGTCTCGTTCAAATATCTTCTTCCCACCCTCTTTTCCCTTATCATGGGCTGAAGCCCTGCCTCATCCATCCCGTTGTCCGACGAAATTGTCGTCTCAGTCAGTGGTTGTCGAGCCCCGGTTCTTTTTCTGTGTGGTAAATAATTGAATTTTAAAGATAAGATTTTTGGCATTTCTGTTGCTTCTTCGATGCAAAGAGATGTCGAAGGAGCGTGAACATGGAGAGAAAGAGAGCCGTTGAATACTGCCTCCTGGGGATGCTGGTCTTGGGCCCGGGAACGGTCATGGCCGCCGACTATAGCAAGTATTCCACCGAAGAGCTGGCAGCGATGCGCGGAACTATGGCCAATGCTTCGCAGGAAGAGAGGGAGGAGTTCAGGAATGAGTGGCAGAAGCGCATGCAGGAGATGTCGCAGGAAGAGCGCTCGGCTTACGGCCGGGGCGGCGGATCAGGAAGCGGCAGCTGTTCCGGTTCCGGACAGGGATACGGCCAGGGCAGAGGAAGAGGTTATGGGCGCGGAAGGCGCTAGACAATAAAAAAGTAGAAAGGAGGAAGGATCATGAAAGGACTGAAGGCGATGGTGCTGGCGTTCTGCTTGGCGGTTGGCTCGATCCTGGGATCAGGAGCCGTGTGGGCAGGATACGGAGTGGGGGCAGGAGACGGAACAGGGCCCCTGTACAACATCTACGACGGCATCGCAGTGAGTCTGACCGGCATCGTGGCCTCTGTGGGCACGTTCGGCCAGGGGCTGGAGGTGGATACAGGCGATGGGCTGGTGACGGTGTACGGTATAGGCTCTTACCGGTACTGGGATTCCCTCGGCGTACCATTTCCGTCTGTTGGTGAAGAGGTGGCCGTCGATGGCTACGAGATAACCTTGAGCGACGGCACCACGAGGATCATAGCGACCTCCATCACCGTGAGCGGTGTTTCCATCGAGCTCAGGGACAGCGAGACCGGCATGCCGCTCTGGCGCGGCGGATTTGGCGCCGGTGGCGGAAACGCGGGGTCTATGGGCGCAGGCACCGCTGCACAGGGCGGAAGGTGGAGCAGGTAATACCTCTTCATCAATCGGCATTTGCAGGGGGGCGGCGGCCCCCCTGTTTCATTTCGGCGATGAGATCCCGTATCTGCGCGGCCTTTTCGAACTCCAGGGCCTTGGCATAGGAACGCATCTGTTTTTCCAGCTCCCTTATCTCCATGTTGTGCAGCTCAGGGGTGGAAGCGGCTTCTCTCTCTTCCTGAAAGAGTGAGGTCAAGGTGTCGTCCACATCTTTGACCACGCTCCTGGGCACTATTCCATGTTTGCGGTTGTACTCCATCTGGCGCTTACGTCGGCGCTCCATCTCCTCCACTGCCCTTCTGATGGAGCCTGTAACCTCATCTGCATAGAGGATCACCAACCCCTCAACATTCCTGGCCGCCCTGCCGGCCACCTGGATGAGAGACCTCTCCGATCTCAGGAATCCTTCCTTGTCGGCGTCCAGTACGGCTACAAGCGAGACCTCAGGCATGTCCAGTCCTTCGCGCAGCAGGTTTATTCCGACAAGCACGTCGTGGACCCCCTCCCGCAGCTCCCTTATGATTTTGCTCCTCTCCACTGTCTGGATGTCCGAGTGGAGATATGCGACTTTGAACCCCAACTCTTCGAGATAGTCCGTCAGATCTTCCGCCATCCTCTTGGTAAGGGTGGTGACCAGCGCCCTCATGCCTTCCTCCCTGCAACGCCTCACCTCTTCCACCAGGTCGTCCACTTGGGTGGATGCGGGCCTGATCTCTATTCTGGGATCTACAAGGCCGGTGGGCCTGATGATCTGTTCCACGATGCGGTCTCCGGCATGTTGGAGTTCGTAGGGGCCTGGAGTCGCCGATATGTACACCAGTTGCGCACAACGCTCCTCGAATTCGTCGAACCGCAAGGGCCTGTTGTCCAGCGCAGAGGGCAGGCGGAAACCGTATTCCACAAGGGTCTCCTTCCTCGACCGGTCTCCTGCGTACATTCCCCGTATCTGCGGAATGGTGATGTGGCTCTCGTCTATGAAGACCACCATGTCGTCGGGAAAGTAGTCGAGGAGTGTGTAGGGGGGCTGACCGGGAAGGCGTCCGGAGAGGTGGCGGGAATAGTTCTCGATGCCGTGGCAGTATCCCAGTTCCTCGAGCATCTCCAGGTCGAGGGTGGTCCGCTGTTCCAGACGCTGGGCCTCCAGAAGGCGCCCCCTGGCCTCGAACCACTGTAGTCTTTCCCTCAGCTCCTCCCTGATGGACTCGATGGCTCGCTTCAGCGTGGTTTTCGAGGTGACGTAGTGGCTGCATGGATAGACCAGGATGTCGCGCGCCCGGCCTATGACCTGGCCCGTCACCGGATCTATGAACTTGATGGCCTCTATATCTTCGTCGAAGAACTCTATCCTGACGGCCCTCTCCTCCTCGTGGGCCGGGAAGATGTCTAATATATCGCCCCTGGCCCTGAAGGTGCCCCTGTGGAAGTCGATCTCGTTTCTGACGTACAGCATCTCCGAGAGGCGGCGGATCACCTGGTCCCTGTCCACGCTTTCGCCCGTTCTCAAGTACAGGTGCATGTGTTGGTAGTCCTCAGGAGAGCCTAAGCCGTAGATGCACGAGACGCTTGCCACGATTATCACATCGCGCCTGGTGAGCAGGGATAGGGTGGCGGAGTGGCGGAGGCGGTCGATAAAGTCGTTTATGGAGGAGTCCTTTTCGATGTAGGTATCGGACTGGGGAATGTACGCCTCGGGCTGATAGTAGTCGTAATAGCTGACGAAGTATTCAACCGCGTTCTCTGGAAAGAACGCCTTGAACTCGTGGAAGAGCTGGGCGGCCAAGGTCTTGTTGGGGGCAATGACCAGGGCGGGCCTTCCTATACGCGCTATGACGTTGGCCACGGTGAAGGTCTTGCCCGAGCCTGTCACGCCGAGGAGTATCGTGTGGCGAGCGCCGCTTTCAACTGATTCGGTCAAGCTTTTTATTGCATGGGGCTGGTCGCCTGCAGGGGAGTAGGCAGAGCGGAGGACAAAGCGGTGAGATGTCATTGACGGTCTGCAGGATCGGCCTTTTAAGTCGGGCGGGTCTCTCTGGACCCGCCCGCATTGCTCTCTTCTGTTTTAGGCTCCTACCACAACTGTTTCCAAGACTGCACTTTTACGTTGTTGGCGTTGCCTGGCGAGAAGTCGTCGTTGCCTACCTGTATAAGGTTGTTGTCTATGGTGGACAGGTAGACGTGCTGCCTGTCCACGAACAGGGAGCCCCTCACCTTGCCGACGTCCAGGCTCCAGTTCTCAGACCCGTCGAGGAGCGAGAGGTTGTAGAGGGTGCCGCTTCCGGCGAGATCGTCCCTGACGTCGGTGCTCTCCATCTTTCCGGTGGCGGTGGCCACGAAGAGCTGCCCGGCCGCTATGGTCGGCGATGACCAGACCTTCTCGCCCTGTGGTAGCGTCATGGACCAGTAGAGTGTTCCGGCACCGGTGGCGGCAGTGGCATTGTCGTCCTTGTGGAAGGCGTCCACTGCGTAAATGGCATAGGTGCCGTTGTCATCCGCCCAGTCGGTTCCGCCGGTGCCGAAGATCACGAGCAGACGGCCGTTTGCCTTTATGATAGCTGGAGAGACCGAGATGGGGTTCCCAAGACCACAGTTGTAGAGCGGTATCTCCTTGCCGTCTGCGTCCACGCCGTTGACGTTGGTGCCGTTAACTGCGTTGAGCTCCCACAGGTT
>WFVQ01000251.1 GCA_015491585.1 Deltaproteobacteria bacterium | reverse complement strand
CTTCAAAAGTTCCAGCGCCCGCCGTGCGGCCATCCGCTCGGCCTCCTTCTTGCTCCTACCTTGGCCTCTGGCAACCAGATCTCCTTGCAGATGGACCGCTACCTGAAAGACCCTGTTGTGATCGGGGCCAGCGGTCTCTTCAAGGACGTAGCTTGGGGTCTCGCGGAACTTGGCCTGGGTCCATTCTTGAAGCCTAGTCTTGTAATCGGAGTCGAATTCCTCTGAGAATCCGCCCTTGAGCAATGGCTGAAACAACCGATACAGGAACCCCCTTGCCGCTTCCAGGCCGCCATCGAGGTAGACGGCACCGAGCACCGCCTCAAAGGCATTGGCAAGTATGGATGGCTTGGTCCGGCCGCCGGTTTTCTCCTCGCCCCTGCCCAGCATTATGAACCCATCGAGGCCGATCTCCTTGGCCCTGGCCGCAAGGCTCCTCTCGTTCACCAGGGACGCCCGCATCTTGGTGAGATCACCCTCAGGGGAGTCGGGAAAGGTGTGGAAGAGCAGCTCTCCGACGAGCAGATCCAAAACCGCGTCGCCGAGGAATTCAAGCCTCTCGTTGTCCGGAGACTCCCGCCCCTTCTCCACTGCATAGGAACGGTGAGTGAGGGCCTGGCCGAGCAGGTCCTTGTCCTTGAAATGGTGATCCAGTTGGGCTTCGAGTGAGTAATAATCAGGGTCTTCCTTCACGACTCCAGGTCCGGGACTTTACTCTTCACCTGTTATTACCAGAGTTTCCATCCCGGCTCAAGCAGCACCTGGGTTTAATAATAAGGCCTCAGAGGAACGAATCCGAGACTACAGAACTATCTGCTCCCTCACAGGTTCAAAATCCATGAAATTATTTTGAGAAGAGATCCCACATTCATCCCCACAGACAAGCGTCCTTACGGAAACCGCGCCTATCTTGCCATAGGATTTACACCATTACGTTTACGTTTCCTCTTACCCACTCGGTCCGGCGAGATTTGTGCGACTCCACCTGGAGACGCCAAGTGGAGCTTGCCAGGAGAATTAGCGGTTGTTATGCTCGGATTTCGAGTTCTGATTATGTACGTTTTGTCAGTGGCTTGTCACGGCTGAAGGAGGTTTCGCGATATGAGAAGCGACAGGATGATGAAGGGGATAGAGAGGGCGCCTCACCGCTCCCTCTTCAAGGCCATGGGCTATACCGACGACGAGCTATCCAGGCCCATCATAGGTATTGCCAACTCTTTCAACGAGATAATCCCAGGCCATATCCACCTCAGGCAACTGGTGGAAGCGGTCAAGGCCGGTATCAGGATGGCCGGAGGGACACCGGTGGAATTCGGTGGGATCGGGGTCTGCGACGGTATCGCCATGAACCACATTGGCATGCGTTATTCACTTGCGAGCAGGGAGCTGATCGCCGATTCAGTGGAAGTTATGGCAATGGCCCATCCCTTTGACGGCCTGGTCTTGGTACCAAGCTGCGACAAGATAACTCCAGGCATGCTGATGGCGATGCTCCGTATCAACATACCGGCGGTGGCGGTCAGCGGCGGCCCCATGCTCACTGGAAGATGGAAAAGACAGAAAGTCAATCTTATCAGCGTGTTCGAAGGGATAGGCAAGGTCAAGGCCGGAGAGATGACCGAGGCCGAACTCGGCGAGTTGGAGGATTGCGCCTGTCCCACCTGCGGCTCATGTGCAGGCATGTTTACTGCCAACTCAATGAACTGCCTCGCAGAGGCCCTGGGGCTGGCCCTGCCCGGCAATGGGACCATCCCGGCTGTATCGGCAGCCAGGATGCGGCTTGCAAAGCAGGCTGGCATGCGTGCGGTGGAGATGGTACGCGAAGGCCTCAGGCCGAGGGACATCGCCACTGCCCAGGCATTCAGGAACGCGCTGGCAGTGGACATGGCCCTCGGCTGCTCCACGAATACGGTGCTTCACGTTCCAGCGATAGCGAGAGAGGCGGATGTCGACCTTCCCCTCGACACCTTCAACGAGATCAGCCTCAAGACGCCGCACCTCTGCAACCTCATTCCTGCCGGCCCCCACAGCCTCCAGGATCTGCACGAGGCCGGAGGCATCCAAGCCATCATAAAAGAGATCTCGAAGATCGGCGTCATCGACCTCTCCTGCAAAACAGCTACAGGCCGCACTGTAGAGGAGAACATCTCACACGCCGCCATAACCGATTCAGAAGTGATAAGGGGTATAGACCAGCCATACCATGCAGAGGGCGGCATAGCCATACTCTATGGCTCGCTGGCGCCGGAAGGCGCGGTGGTGAAGCAGTCCGCCGTGGCTCCGGAGATGATGTGCCACCAGGGGCCAGCCAGGGTGTTCGAATCCGAGGACGAGGCATACAGCGCCATACTTGAAGGCCAGATAAACCCTGGAGACGTGGTGGTCATCAGGTACGAAGGCCCCAAGGGCGGTCCGGGCATGCCGGAGATGCTCTCGCCTACTGCGGCAATAGTTGGAATGGGGCTCGGGAGCAAGGTGGCGCTTATCACAGACGGCAGGTTCAGCGGCGGAACACAAGGGGCCGCAATAGGCCACGTCTCGCCTGAGGCCGCGGACGGCGGGCCCATAGCCCTGGTCGAGGAAGGAGATCCAATAGAGATTGACATTCCTGAACGGAAGTTGAACCTGCTGGTAGCAGAAGAGGAGCTGGAGAAGCGACGCCAGGCCTGGCAGCCCAGGGAACCCAGGATCAAGTCGGGCTATCTTGCGCGTTACGCCAAGCAGGTGTCCAGCGGCGCCACAGGCGCGGTGCTGCGTTAAGCCCTTATACCTTGCCGAAACGACGCTCCCGGCGCTGATAGTCCCTTATGGCCAGGCGGAATTCCTCTGGAGTGAAGTCTGGCCACAGGGTCTCGGTGACATATATCTCGCTGTAGGCGGACTGGAACAGCAGGAAATTGCTGAGCCGCATCTCGCCGCTGGTGCGGATTACAAGGTCTGGGTCAGGCTGCCCGGCAGTGTACAAATTGGAAGAGATGATCTCAGGCGTGATCTCGCTGCACTTCAATCTGCCCTGGGCCACTGCATCGCAGATCTTCCTGCACGCCCTGGCCAGCTCCGCCCTGCCGCCGTAACTAAGCGCGAGGTTGAGGGTCATCGCCTCAAACGACGCCGTTTCCTCCATGACGCGGTGGAGCCTCTCCTGAAGCCCGGCTGGCATACGCTCTATCTCTCCGATGACCAGGAGTCTTATCTCCTGCCGCTTGAGGTTGTCGAACTCCCGCTCAAGATATTCGTAGAGGAGCTCCATCAGCCCCTCCACCTCCTCCCTGGGTCTGTTCCAGTTCTCGGTGGAGAAGGCGTAGAGGGTGAGGAAAGCTATGCCCATCTGCCTCGCCTCTTCTATCACCCGCCTCACCGCCTTGACGCCGCTCCTGTGGCCCATTAGGCGCGGAAGACCCCTGCGGCGGGCCCACCTGCCGTTGCCGTCCATTATGATGGCAACGTGGCGCGGAAGCCGTGAGGAATCTATTTCTGCTTTATTATCCATGAATCAATGAGAAAAAGGCCCGCTTCGCCTTGGCAGAAGCGGGCACTTCGTATAGACCATCTGAGAAGCGGGGTGGGAGGATGGCCATCAAAACTCCAGGATCTCCTTCTCTTTCCCAGCTACAACCTCGTCAACCTTCTTGACGTGTTCATCGGTGATCTTCTGCACCTCGTCTTGGAGCTTGAAACACTCGTCTTCCGAGATCTCCTTCGCTTTCTTCTGCTTCTTCAACCGTTCATTG
>WFVQ01000250.1 GCA_015491585.1 Deltaproteobacteria bacterium | reverse complement strand
AGACAGTGCCCCTGATTGCCTTTGCTGAACGCCAGGAGGCTACGTTTCGCAGCCATAGAGCCCACCAGTTGCCAGCCGTTCTCCATCATCTTTTTGGGGAAATACTCCATAAGGGAGCTTACCGTGACCCTCCCCTTGAGAACCACGATTCCGCCTTGGAACTGCTGGGTCTTGATGATCATGGTCCTGTTCATGTCCTGTTCAAGTTCCACCGGCACCGACAGGTCTGGAAACAGGTAATATGACTGCGGCACAGATGCCGGTGCCCCCGCTGCCTGCGCAGAGCCGTTGGCGTCCATGCTGGCAGCTGGCTTCATGTTGGCGCAGCCGTTGCAAAATACCATGATCAAGACCGCTGCTCCCAGGGCCACAGTTTTTACGCGCTCCATTTTTGCCTCCTTAACCGTTGTAGAGTATCACACTTTCCAAGGGGTTCCGGCGGGATTTCTGGTCCCTCCTAGCCGGGAATCCCAGTGCTATCACGGCCATGAGCTCCACCCCCCCGTCCAGTCCCAGGAGGGCCCGGATCTCCTCGTCGCTCTTGATGATCTCTCCCAGCCATACTCCGCCCAGACCCATGCTGTGCGCAGCGAGAAGCATGTTCTGGAGACAGGCCCCTATGGCCTGATGGTCCTTGGTGGGGTGATACATGGCTTCCTTGTCCACGAACACCGGTATCAGGGCCTTGGCGCCGCGTATGATCCGGTCGTATTTGGTAAGCGGCTCGAATTTCGCCTTCATGTCCGGGTCTGTAACGATGGCGAACCTCCAGGGTTGGTTGTTCAGTCCTGATGGGGCCCATGTGCCGGCCTTGATGATCTCCATGATCATCTCCAGAGGCACCGGACGGTCTTCGAACTCCCTCACACTCCTCCTGGAGTAGATGGCCTGCAGCACAGGGTTGGAGAGGGTGTCCATATCGCTTCCTCCTCTGCTTCAATGCCTTTGTGCTTGAAGATACCAGATTTTGGACCTATGCTAAATAGCGATGATACGCCTCTTTTCCATTCTTGTTCCGCTGGTCCTCTTGCTCTGCCCTGCCCCTGCGCTGGCAGTGCAGGTGCATGGGGGGATGGAGGGGTTCCTTGTCCATGTCTTTGGGCATCTGTTGTTCTCCTCTTCCATCGTCTTCATCCTCTTTTTCCTGGGCAGACACCCGTTCGGTAGGGGACGGAAGTGGACCTACTTCCGCTTGAGTATGCTCTTCTTCCTGGCTTGGAACCTGGATACCCTCACAAACCACGTGCTTCTGCAGGCCATGATCGACGAAGACGTCATGCTCAAGGGCTTCTTCCTCCGCCACTACGTCTCTGCGCCGCTCACCCCTGCGAAGATGGCCTATTATCTTACCAGTTTTGACCATGTGCTATGCGTACCAGCCATGCTCTTCCTGGCCCTGAGCCTGAGGAGCTTCTGCCAGGAGACGGAGGCGCAGGAAGGCAGGAGGCGGCAGTGAGCCAGGGACTCTCTCTCGTGCCCGTGTACCTGGTGGATTTTGGGGGTGCATGCCTGATGCTTCTCCTGTCGTGCACCGCCTTCTTCTATGCAAGGAGATTCAAACTGGCGGCCCCGGACAGCGTGTTGGCCTCTTATCTATTCTGGCTCTGCTCCACGCTGGTGTTCCTGTCGGTGTCCAGGGCCGGTGGCCACCTCGTCAAGATATTCCTCTTTCTGGAGGGGAAGAACGAGGCCTGGGAGCATCTGGCCCCGGTCACAGGCAGCCTGAATACCCTGGCATTCGCGGCGGTTGCGGTGCTCACCTTCTATTTCCCCAATGTGGGCGGTATCCTCGCCAGGATCAAACGGGACGCCAGGAAGCTTAGATGCGCCAACGCCCGGCTCAGGAAGGTGCAGGCGGCGTTGCAGGCCCTGAACCAGACCCTGGAGCATAGGGTGGAACAGCGCACCAGGGAGCTTAAGGCATCTGAGGAAAAGTTTCGCAACCTCTTCGAGAGTTCGAGGGACATGATCTTTTTCTGCGACCACGACGGCACTATCTCGGACATCAACAACAGCGGGGTGCAGCTCTTGGGTTGCTCTACAAAGGAGGAGATCCTGGGGAGGCCTCTGCGCTCCTTCTTCAGGGACGAGGAGTGGGAGAAATACTATGAGACTCTCTGTTCTGAAGGATTCGTGGCCGATTTCGAGGCGAGGTGGCACCGTGCCGACGGTAGCTATGCCTGGGTCATCATATCTGCCAACCGGATAGAGGGCGATGGCAGCAAGTGCGGAGGGTGCGAGGGAATAGTCAAGGACATCACCGCCTTGAAGGAGATGATGGAGAAGCTGGTCTATTCAGAGAAGATGGCCTCAGTGGGGCAGATGGCTGCTGGAGTGGCACACGAGATAAACAATCCCCTCGGCGTGATACTTGGATATGCCGACTTGCTGGCCGAGGAATTGGAGGACCCGGCGGCCAGGGAAGATCTCGACGTGATAAAGCGCCAGGCCTTGGTCTGCAAGCGGGTGGTCTCCGATCTCCTCCAATTTTCACGCCAGGAAGAGGGCGGTAAAAGGGAGAGCTTCGACCTCAACGGCCTGGTGAGGGACACCGTGGCAATGGTTGCCCATGCCATGGAAATGCATAAAATTTTTATAGAGCTGTCCCTTTCCAGGGAGGAGCTCCTCATCACAGGGGACAGGAGCCGCCTGGGGCAGGTCCTGGTCAACCTGCTCAACAACGCCAGGGATGCCATCGGCGAGGATGGGCTGGTGATGATAACTTCCAGGAGGCTCCATGAGGAGGGGGTGGTGGAGCTCGTGGTAGCGGATAACGGGGAAGGTATCCCTCAAGAGCTCCAGGCCAAGATATTCGATCCCTTCTTCACCACCAAGCCCGTGGGGCAGGGCACGGGGCTGGGGCTGGCCGTTTCGTATGGGATTGTGGAAGATCACGGCGGGTCCATCACAGTGGAGTCCCCGCCCCTGGACCAGGAGCTGCTGCGCCAGGGTATGAGCACTGCGTTCAGGCTCCGGTTCCCGGGACAGGAGGTGCCGACATGACAGTTGCGCAGGACAAGAGGCGGTCGAGGCGCCGTCGGGAACACAAAGAGTTCAAGTGTCATCTGTGCAAGCGCGAGTTTCCCTTCTGTTGGAACTGCCCGTGTGGATTCCAGATTTGCGACGACTGTCTGAAGGAGAACATGTGGGGCATGAGCAATGGTCCCACTTGGATATGTCCGGATTGCGGAAGGATCAGGATGTTCTGATATGGCCCATTCCCGATTGTACGACCAGGAGGCGCGGATCATGGTGGTGGACGACGAGTCCGACATGGCCGCCATGCTCCAGCGCCTTTTGACCAGAAGGACACGGTGGCAGGTCAAAGTGTGCAATTCCGCCGAGGAGGCCCTGGATCAACTGGAAGAGTGGCGGCCAGAGGTGGTGATAACCGACGTGAAGATGAAGGGTATGGACGGCCTCTCTCTCCTCAATGAGATCAAGCGGCTCGATTCCAGTATCAGCGTCATCATCATCACAGGGTTCGGCACCATCGAGATGGCCGTCAGCGCGGTGAAGGAGGGGGCTTACGACTTCTTTGAGAAACCCTTCGAGAACGACAGGTTGAAGAACGCCGTGGTCAGGGCCCTGGAGCGCACGAGGCTCATCCAGGAAAACCGGCGTCTCCAGGAGGGGCTTACCGGGCCCAGCAGCTCCCACGGGTTCGTGGGCAGCTCTCCTGCCCTTCAAAGGGTTCTTGCAGTGATAGAACAGGTTGCTGACACCAACGCCACGGTGCTCATCAGGGGGCCAAGCGGAACAGGAAAGGAGTTGGCCGCCCAGGCCATCCACAGGCTCAGCTCCAGAGGCTCCCGGCCTATGGTTACCATCAACTGTCCAGCAGTGCCGGAACACATCCTGGAGAGCGAGCTCTTTGGATACAAGAAGGGCGCCTTCACCGGCGCCACGTCGGACAAGGAGGGGTTGTTCCTGACTGCCAACCACTCCACCATCCTATTGGACGAGATAGGAGACATCCCTATAACCATCCAGACAAAGCTGCTAAGGGTACTTCAAGAGAAGGAGGTCAGGCCGCTGGGCTCTACCGTGACCAAGCGCATAGACGTGAGGGTCATCGCTAGCACCAATCAAGACCTCGAGAAGAAAATCAGGGACGGCGAGTTCCGGGAGGACCTTTTCTTCCGGCTCAACGTGGTTACCATCACCATGCCCACCCTGGACGAGATGAGAGAAGACATACCCGAGTTGGCCCATCACTTTCTGAGGCGCTATGCAAGGGAGTATGGCAAAGACGGGCTTTCGTTCAGCAGAGAGGCAATGGAGTACCTCCTTAACCGGAATTGGCTGGGAAACGTGAGGGAGTTGAAGCATGCGGTGCAGCGGGCCGTTCTCTTTGCAAAGAACGGTAAAGTCGATCCCTGCGATTTCGAGGAGGAGCGTGCCGACTCCGTTCCGTGCGAGAATTTTCACTTCAGGGTGCTTATGAGGCAGCCTTACAACCAGGCCAAGTCCAGGCTGGTCGAGATGTTTACCAAGCGCTACGTCACTGCCGCGCTCGAGGCGCACGGGGGCAATGTCAGCAGGGCAGCCAAGTCCAGCGGCATGGAGCGCCAGTCCTTCCAGAGGTTGATGCGAAGATACGAGATCAGGTCTGGAGACTTCAAGTGAAATATTTCAGTTGCAGTGCAACATTTTAGTTGCAGTGGTCAATTCTTTGATTTGAAAGGATATTTTTGCGTGCTTGAAATTTGTTGGCGTCCTTCATGTTTTTCTTTTCTTTTTCGCTTCGAAAATATATTTTGATTACAATAGGTTATATTTTTGCTTAGGGGCTAGCAAGCTGGCACTACTCTTGC
>WFVQ01000249.1 GCA_015491585.1 Deltaproteobacteria bacterium | reverse complement strand
GTTTGAGCAGACGATGAATAGTGAAATTTCAAATCAGAACCTGGCCGGAAAAAGCTCGACAATACCAGAAGGCCCGAAGGGCCCAAGATTGGCGGAGAGGTATCCGTCGCCCATGAATAACCAAACCGGCCCTCCCAACACCTCCACCCTGGCCATACCACCATCTTCGGTTGGAAGCATGGCCCACTGGCTCATCCAGTACCATCCGGCAGACGACGTGGGAGCCACCGCCCCAGACCAGACAGGAAGGCCATCGTCGTCGAAATAATAAAGGATAGAAGCAGAGACAGCACCAGACGACTGGGAAAAAAGGAATCTGTAAGGCACATCGTCCGAGGACCACCAGTGGATGGTCCCCTCCCCTGGTTCCAGGCCCGAAGATGGCATCGCAGACCAGCGGAAGAGCTCCCTGTTCAAGGTATCAACGGCCCTGATCTCCACGGCGCCGCCATCTCCATAGAGCAGCGCCAACTCCCCCTCCAGTGTGGTATCGAGGCCGCCGTCCTCCATCCTGCGGAACGCAACCAGGGAGGCAGGGCCAGCCATGTGGTCGCCGAAGTGGCCAAGAGCGCCGTACCATACCGCCCTCCCTCCATCAGAGGGATCGAGAAACGTAAATACTCCTGCCAGAAAGGTATCATCGTGCATCTCCACAGTGACACCGCTCCAGTCGTGCCTGGCCGCCAGAAAGAGTCCCTGGCCCGAGGGAAGCGGACTCAGGGAGGCCAAGGCAGACTCTGCGGAGACCAGACCGCAGCCAGAGACCAGATCCTGTCCTGGCTGCTCCACATCCACGGCCCAAATCTCCACGGCCCTGGCGAGTTGAGAGGGACCCCAAGAGGGATGAATCTGCTTGAACAAGGCCGCGATCCCGGCTACCACGGGCGCACTGGCACTGGTGCCGTAAAAGCCCCTCTCGCCGTAGGTGACCGTGTCCAGGCCTGACACCGCCACCACGTCGGGCTTGTAATAGCCGTTCCAGAGCGGGCCCTGGGCGGAATAGGGATGGACCGTTCCGTCTGCGGTAGAGGCCCCAACGGCGAGCACCTTGGGGCTGTCTGCTGGAGAGAGCACGGATCCAGACGGGTTAGCAGGCTCCACCATCTCCACATAGTCTCCGCTTACTGTGATGTCCACCACGAACTCCCTGGTGGTGGAGTAATCCTCCAAATAGAGGAAATAGAGACGGCTGGCCGAGGCCTGGATGGAGACCTGCTCCACAGGGGCCTCTCCAGGAAGCCCGGCCTGCTCGGAGAGGCTGGACGCGACCCGGAACATTCTGCCGGAATCGAGATCGTAGGCGAGCACGTGGAAGTCTATGTCCTGGTCAGAGGCAGGCAGGGCTGGATCGTCACCCCAGTCGTCCCAGTTGACCACCACCCTCACCTCTCCATCCCTGTACACCGAGAACATGAGGAGTTCGACCCCATCCTCGAACTCGAAGCGGCCGTCTCCGTCGCTGTCACGGGGCGTACCCATCCAGTGGTCTTCTGCGTCGTTACCGGCCGAGAAGACCGGCAGAACACCCCTGTCCCAGAGAGAGGCAGCTGCCTGTGAACAGGTGCTGGTGCCGTCTCTGGGCCCGCACGCAAGGAAACCCACCGAGCCGTTGACAATGCTCACACCCTGGGACTCAAGCCAATCAATGGCCTGCTGGAACTCGAGATCGGTCTCGACGCTCACGAGATATAACTCTGCCCCTGGCGCCACCTGATGCACCACCTCTGCGACCGCGGTTCCGTGGCTAAATCCAGGGCAGAGGGAGACGCCGCATCCATCGTTTCTGAAGCTAATGGCGTGGACCCCGGCGGGAAGCTCTTCTCCAACCAGAGACTCGTAGCCATAGAAACCGCCGTCGATGATCCCGACCTTTACCCCAGCACCGGTGAATCCATAGGAGTGCAGGGATTCCAGCCCTCTGACCGGCGGCAGATATTCATGCACGGTGGCGGAACTCTTCACCATACGACGGACCGGAGAGACGAAGAGGACGCCGTCCAGGCAGGCCACCTCCCAGAGCAGCCTCCCCCTGGCCTCCACCTGTATTCTCCTGCCGTGAACCGCCTGGACAACACCACCGCCCTGTTCCACGAATGCCTCTACGGCCTGGAGCGAACCCGGCTCCTGGACCGTTATCACCGCCTTGAACAGGCTGGAAGGCTCCTCGACGATCCTGGCATAGAGACCGCCTACCAACTTGAAGGGAGCGGTATCCTCGCCAGCCCACGCCCCTTCCGGCACCATTAGGGCGCACAACGACAAAATCAAGAAAAACGATGAAAGGCTGCGCATACCCTGTTACCTGAGCTGTAGAGGTATGACCACCGTATTATGGCGGCCGTCGATGTCCAGCCCCAATCTCAACCTGACGGCGCTCTCGGCCTCTCCTGCTCCAGGAAAGAAGAGAAAACCGTGAGCCAGTGTATTGGGCGGCACCGGCATATTCCGCAGGGACTTCTCCTCTATGTCGGACGATATCTCATCGCCTATCTCGGCCGCGGTCTTCGCCCCTCCTGTTAGAGCCCCGGCAGTGGCGCCTATGGCCGCGCCACGGGCCACGTTCTTACCCACGTCATGGCCAGAGACTATTCCTATGGCAAAGCCCAGGAGCGCGCCAGCCGAACCTGCAAGCAGGGCCGGCTTTCCTGTGCC
>WFVQ01000248.1 GCA_015491585.1 Deltaproteobacteria bacterium | reverse complement strand
GGGCCGTAGTGAAAGAGGTCCCATGATATACAGCCAGATAATCCTGTTGATGTTGGTACTCTTGCTGATAACCGGGGCCCCGGAGGAGGGGCTGGCTGCCTTGCCGCTCTCCGCCGCTCTCTCCGCCACCATGTTCACGGTCATCGTCTGGACTGTCTGCACACTCCTGTTTGTCAGGCGCGCGGCGTCAGCCGATCAACATGCCGTGGGCCAGCGCATGGAGTGGATGGCCCTGGTGCCTTTTTCCATCCTCCTGTACGGCATAGGGGTTAGGGGATTGCTGCAAAGGATGATCCCAGTGGAGTGGATGCCGTCCCTGGTGGAGACCGCCTGCCTTGCCCTCTATCTGCTCTTGGCCGCCATATCGTGGGCCGCCGTGGCCAGGAGATTGGAAGAGGTGTCGGCAGAGCGCACCCACGAGTACGTTATCCAGCGGCTCAGGCTCATCTCGCCGGCACTTCTTCCCTATGTGATCATCTCGCTCCTCTTCGATCTCTTCAGAAGGGCGCCCTTTTTCCAGCGCATGATCGGTTCTGCCGACCAGGAGCTGGTCTTCATGGGGCTGATGATACCGGCGTTCATACTGTTGGTGCCCGTCCTGGTGAAGCGGCTGTGGGGCTGTTATCCCCTGTGGCCCGGTGCGTTGAGGAATGCCATAGAGGAGTTCCTGGCGCGTCGTGGGGTCAGGGTGGGTGGAATACTGGTCTGGCCTGCTGGGGGCGAGACCATGTGCACCGCGGCGGTGCTGGGGTTTCTGCCCAGGCTCCGTTACATCCTTCTTACTCCATGCGTACTGCGCCACTTGACCTGGGGAGAGATAGAGGCCGTGCTCTCCCACGAGATCGCCCATGTCAAACACCGCCACATACTCCTCTATCTGGCCTTCCTCGGTGCGTATGCCCTTGTGCTCAACTACTGTCTCGAGACGCTGGTCCTGTTCATGCTGTCGCACAAGCCGGTCTTCAGTGCCTATGTCGCCCTCAAGGAGAAGGCGGTGCTGCTGGATGCGGTCCTGCCCGTTGGATCGGTGGCGCTGCTGATGATCGTATATTTCAGGTTTGTAATGGGCTTCTTCATGCGTAATTTCGAACGCCAGGCCGACTTGTCGGTCTTCGAGACCCAGGGGCACGGTTCGTACATAATCAGCGCCCTGAACAAGATAGCGCTGCTGGGCGGAATCGACGTGTTCAAGAAGAATTGGCACCACTACGGCATAGCAGAGAGGGTGGAGTTCATAGCCAGGGCAGAGCGGCACCCCTGGCTCATCGTCCAACACCACAGGAGGGTGAGGCGCGCGGTCTTCCTCTTTTTCTTTGCGGCCGCTTCCCTCCTGGCCGTTTCGCTGGCAGCGCCCACAGATGAGTTCAGGCAGCGGGTGGAGGAGAATACCCTTGAGTTCGCCCTCGGACAGCCCATGGAGTCCATCTCCGAGGGACCCGAATGGTATGCGGACCTGGCGGCCTATCTAATGGAGAAGAAAAGGCCCTCCGTTGCCGAAATAATACTCAGGAAAGGGCTGGAACGGTATCCTGGCCATCCAGAGCTTCTCAACAACATGGCCTGGCTTCTACTTACCAAGCCAGGATCGTCAGACGCTGATGCCGCGAAGGCGTTGAAGCTGGCGGAAAAGGCTGTTAACCTTCGTGCCGAGCCCCATGTCCTCGACACTTACGCGGAGGCGCTCTGGCGTAACGGCATGGTCGAGGAGGCCGTGGAGGCTGAGGCCAGGGCCTTGGAGATGGCTGGTGAGAACCGCCGGTATTACCTCGGTCAGCTTGAAAAGTTCAGGAAAGATCTCTCCGGGAGGTAGCCTATGGAGATATTCGAGGTGAAGACCTCCGCCCAGACCCAGATGATCGACATCACTTCGCAGGTCCAGGGGGCCGTTGACCGCATGGGCCTGAAGGATGGAATGGTCGTGGTGTACTGCCCTCATACCACCGGCGGTGTCACCATCAACGAAGGCGCCGATCCCGCGGTGAAGAGGGATATCGTCGAGGCGCTCAACCAGGTGATTCCCTGGGACCTTCCATACCACCACGCGGAGGGCAACTCTCCGGCCCACATCAAATCTTCGCTGGTGGGGGCGTCGGCCACGGTGATAGTCGAGGGCGGGCGGCTCTGCCTCGGCACCTGGCAGAAGCTCTTTTTCTGTGAATTCGACGGGCCCAGGACCCGCAAGGTATGGGTCAAGGGGCTCTCATGAGAGGGGGGCGGCGGTTCCGAATCGGCTCCCTTGCAGGCCCGGTGGGGTGCGGGCTCTTTCTCTGCCTTCTTCTCCTCATAGAGTCCCTTGGTCACACCATACCCTCGCCCCCTTGCAACGCCGCCTCTGCGTCTCTGGAGCCGTCCGCACACGTCCGCACCGCTGAGAAGCTCCCTGCTGAAGAGACGTCTCCGGCCCTGAGAGAGGTTGCGGTTACCATAGGGAAGGGCGGGACCCTCTCCAAGGCGGTGGCGCATCTCCCTCTGCCCCCTGGGATTGGTGCAGAGGTGCCGTCATGGTTTTCCGGGGTGGTGGATCTGCGCGCGCTTCAGCCTTCGGACCGCCTCTCGCTCTATATGGCGGAGGACGGCCGTCCGGTGCGCATGAGGCTCTTCAAGGGGCGCCTGGAGCGGTACGTAGTGGAACTGGACGAGGGGGAGGGGCGGCCGAAGGCCGAGGCCGAGGCGGTAACGCTGTCCAGGAAGGTGATTCTGGTCTCTGGAGATGTCGATGGTTCGCTCTTCTCCTCGTTCGAGCGGACAGGCGAGGGGCCGAAACTGGTCATTGGCTTTGCCGGCATCTTCTCCTCCCTCATAGACTTCAATACGGAGTGCCATGACGGTGACAGGTTCAGCGTAATAGTGGAGAAATACTACGACGGAGACACCTTCGTGGGCTATGGCCGCATACTTGCCGCTTCATACGCGGGCAAGGCGGGCAGTTTCGAGGCGTATGCCTGGGAGGACGGGAAAGGGCTCAAGTATTTCGATGCAGCCGGTGCCGAGGTGGGCACTTCTTTCCTCAGGTCTCCGCTTCCCTTCTACCGGGTCTCCAGCCGGTTCTCGAAGAGGCGGTTCCATCCCATCCTCAAACACTACCGTCCCCACCTCGGGATCGACCTCGCCGCCCCTGCCGGGACTCCTGTTATGGCCGCTGCCGATGGCGTGGTGGTCTTTGCAGGTTGGCGCCGCGGCTTCGGGCGGACAGTGGTCATACGCCATCCAGGCTCCATCAGGAGTTATTACGGCCACCTGAGCCGTTTCGCCAAGGGGGTGAGAAAAGGTGCGAAAGTGAAGAAGGGGCAGGTTATAGGCAGGGTGGGAAGCAGCGGCATGTCGACAGGCCCCCACCTGGATTACAGGATAAAGGTTCATGGCCGGTTCATGAATCCATTTGATCTCCGTTTCCAGCCCAAGTCCAGGCTGGAGGGCAAGTATCTTGCCAGGTTCAGGCGGGATACCGCTTTATGGAGATCGGTTATCTTGGACAAGAAAGGCAAGGTGGTGCTCCATGTGGACGAAAGACAGGTATTGGGCCGTCCAGAGGATTGGCTCGGTTGATTGGCTGTTGGCAGGAGCAGGTTTCCTGCTGGTCCAGCTCCTGACCTGCGGAACGTCGCTGGCGGGCGGCGGGGGGTTCTGGACGCCCCTCATCGAGAGGCTGGCGGCGAAGGGAGAGGACAGGGCCGAGTTGGAGAGGCTGTTCTCCAGGCAGGAGGTGACCTTCGAGGAGAGGATCATGCCCCTCAAGGTGGTGCCCGGCAAGCGCAAGCCCGACTATTCCAAGTTCCTCCAGCCTGCCAGGTTGCAGAGGGCGTACCGCTTTCTCAAGGAGAACTATGATCTGCTCCACGAAGTGGAGAGGCGTTACGGAGTGCCGAAAGAGGTGAAGGTGGCCATACTGCTGGTTGAGACCGATTTCGGCAGGTACATAGGGAACAAGAGGGCATTCAACGTGCTGGCCAGCATGGCCCGGGTCACTTCGGCCCGGGACATCGACCGCTGGATACCGCCGGAGATAAAGCGCGATCCAGCGCGCATGCGGAGGTTGAACACCAGGCTGAAGAAGAAGTCCAGGTGGGCCTTCAAGGAGCTCCAGGCCTTGCTCCGCTACTGCCGGGAGAACCACATGGACCCACTGGCCATCCGGGGCTCCATCTTCGGGGCCATCGGTTACTGCCAGTTCATGCCCTCCAATATCTTCATATTCGGGCAGGATGGAGACGGAGACGGCAGGATCGACCTGTTCACTATGGAGGATGCCCTGGCGAGCATGGCCAACTATCTCAAGAAGACCGGTTGGAGAGAGGGCCTGAACCGCAGCCAGCAGGAGAGGGTCATCCTGAAATACAACCACAGCCGTCCATATGCGCGGACGGTCATCGAGGTGGCTAAGAGGCTCAAGGAGATGGAGAGGCGTGACTCTTCAGACCGTGCCAGCCTATGAGATAGAGCGCAGGATTTCGGCATTTCAGGCCGCTATGGCCTCGGAGGGCATAGGGCTCTCCTTGGTGCGTCAGGCCGCGGATATCTACTATTTCACCGGCACCGTCCAGGACGGGCATCTCTTCGTACCTGCCTCGGGAGAGCCGCTTTTTCTCGTGTGGCGCTCCTTTGAGAGGGCCGTCAGGGAGTCTCCGCTCCACCGCATTCTTCCAGTCGAGTCCATCGCCGCCATTCCAGATATGCTGCGCAGTGAGGGGATCGGGCCTGTCAACCGCCTCGGTCTCGAGATGGACGTGATGCCGGTGGCCGCCTATTTCCGTTTCATGGAGCTCTTTTCTCCTGGTGAGGCCGTGGATGTGTCACCTTTGATAAGGCGGATGAGGGCTGTGAAGTCCCAGTGGGAGATAGGGTGCATAAGGAGGGCCTGTCAAAAGGCGTGGGGGGGCATGGAGACCGCGGCTGGTATGCTGTCGCCTGGGGTGACGGATCTCGATGTGGCCGTGGCCGTGGAGTCCTACCTAAGGAAGGCGGGACATCCAGGGGTGGTGCGGATGCGGATGTGGAACCACGATATAGGCATGGATCAGGTGCTCACCGGACCGGCAGGCGCCATGCCGGCCTGGACTAACACTCCGGCCGGAGGGAGGGGGCAGAGCGCCGCTTATGGGATGGGAGCCAGCGGCGTCGCCTATGAGCCTGGCTATCCCTTTACCGTGGACATAGCCGGATATCACATGGGATACATCTGCGATCAGACCAGGACCTTCACCGGCGCAGGGATGGACCGGGTCCTGGAGGATGCGCTGGAGCTGGCCATATCCATCGAGAGAGAGGTGGAGCGGCTCCTCCGGCCAGGCGTTGAATGTGGCTCCATATACGATGCCGCGGTGGCGATGGCGTCGGATGCCGGAATGGGTGATTGGTTCATGGGGACCGGCAGGGAGAGGGTGCGTTTCGTGGGCCACGGCGTAGGAGTGGAGCTGGACGAGTATCCTTTTCTCGCAAAGGGAAACCCGATGCGGCTCCAGGCTGGCATGGTGGTGGCTGTGGAGCCCAAGTTCTGCATACCCGGCAAGGGCATGGTGGGAGTGGAAGACACCTATCTCGTGACCGGGGAGGGCTGCCAGCGCCTCACCCTCGGGCCTCCAAGGCTTTGAGGAGGTGGCATGGACGCGGGACAGGGGCCATTTCGAATCTTCCCTCCGTCGCCGCCCTTGATCCAGCCCAGGGAGGGGTACAGATATTCCATAGATTCGCTGCTGCTGGCCTCCTTCGCGGCCCCTCGGCCCAGGGACCGGGTCGTTGACCTCGGCTGCGGCTGCGGTGTCCTCTCCATAGTGTTGGCGGAAAGGTTTTCCTCCATCAGCGTCACTGCCATAGAACTCCAGGAGGAGCTTTGCACGGCGGCCCGGAAGAACATCGAGGCGCACGGTCTCTCGGACCGCGTGGAGGTGGTGTGCGGCGACGTCAAGGAGTGCAGGGGGCTTTTCCAGTCCGGCAGCTTCGATTACGCGGTCTCCAACCCGCCGTTTAGGCCGGTGGAGTCAGGGCGCATCTGCCCGGAGCCAGGCGAGGCCCTGGCACGCCACGAGATAGCGCTGGACCTGGAAGGGCTCATGGCAGCCTCCAGGTTCCTGTTGCGGCCGGGCGGCAGGCTTGCGCTTGTCTATCCATCCTCCCGCTTGGCGGCCCTCCTCCATGCCATGCGTGAGGCCAGGGTCGAGCCCAAGCGGTTGATGCCGGTATATCCTGCTGCAGGGGAGGAGGCCAGGCTGGTTCTGGTGGAAGGATGCAGGGACGGTTCCGAGGAGGTCCGGTTCCTGCCTCCGCTGTTCATAGACCAGGTAGTGGAAGAGAGACGGGAACGGGTGTCATGAAGGCGGTTTACCAGCGCGTTTCAAAGGCTTCGGTATCGGTGGAGGGTGAGGTGGTGGGCGCCATCTCGAAAGGGGCGCTGATATTTCTCGGCGTGGAGAAAGGAGACACCGTCAGGGATGCCGAGTATGTCGCGGCCAAGTGCGCGGGTCTCAGGGTGTTCGAGGACGCGGCTGGAAAGATGAATCTCTCTCTTACAGATGTGGGAGGGGCGGTCCTGCTGATCTCGCAGTTCACCCTGTGCGGCGACACGAGGAAAGGAAGGCGTCCCTCGTTCGGTTCCGCCGCTCCTCCAGAAGAGGCCAAGGGTCTGTACCATGAGGTCGCCAGGCTTTTGGAAGGCCAGGGGATCCATGTGGAACAGGGCGTGTTCCAGGCCCACATGGAGGTCTCCCTGGTCAACGACGGCCCTGTCACCTTGTGGATAGAGAGCAAGCGGGGCGGGTAGATGGACGAATGGGTGCCACCTAATATCTGTCTGGAGGCGGCCTGCTGGTGCCTGCTCAACGTCCCCTCCAGATGCATGGTCAGGTTGCTGGAGGCCGGGGAGAGGCTCTTTCCAAGGGCGGAGGTGGCGAAAGGGTTCCAGATTTCAGAACACGGGGTGGAACGGTCCGGTGCCAGGCGCGTGCTGGCGGACCGCCTAGCGCCGCTGCTGGCCGAGAGTGTGGCACTCCGCTCCATCCTGTTCGTCCACTCCTATCCAGAGGCCAGGTGGCACCGGTGGAACGAGGCCCTTTCCGCCCTGGACGGTGGATGGGTGTTGGCCTCATGGCGCAAGATGCTGAAGTGGTTGAAAGACCCCGCCCTTGCCGTCGGCATGGCCCTGGACGAGAGGGAGGGGATAGCCCGCCGCGGATGCCGTCTGCTCCTTGTTCCGTGGCTCTGGGACAGGGGGCTTGAATTCCATGCCAGCCAGCCACCTCCAGAGCTCCTCGATCTCATCTCCCTTGTCGGCGCTGGAAGAGAGGGCAGGGGAGAGGGGTCCTACACCGCCCTTCAGGCCCAGTTGCGGCAGTCCGAGAAGAGGGCCTCGCGGCTCGAGCGCAGGCTCCACGATGCCGAGGCGGAACTCGCCAGGTGGAAGGAGGAGTCGAGGCGACTCAAGGAATCCCTGGCCGGCAGGAGGGAGGAGGTGGAGCGGCTTTCCCGTGCGCTGGACCGTCTGCGCATGGAGCAGGAGGAGCGGACGGAGGCCAGGATCAGGGAGGTGGTGGCCGGAATCGTTGGCCCGTCCCTGGTGGAGGAGCTGGAGCGGGCCGTTACCGAGGGCGTCCCTGCCGAGGAGATCATCGCCCAGGCCGACCGGGCCCTTGATGCGCACCGCGCCCTCGATCCGAGGTGCGGAACGCGATCCGCTGTAAGGCGGTGGATGGCGCGCCTGGAGGAGAAGCGGCGAGAGGTCCAAGAGGCCCTTGAGGACAGCCTAACCCCTTCCAGGCCGCTCCGGCGGGCGATGGCGGCCATAGACCGGGAGCTCGAGCGGTTGCGCTCCCTGTTGGAGCCCAGCCAAGATGTTGAGATGGAGCTGCGGCAGGAGGGATCAACCGAGGAGGGCCGTGCCCCTTTGCCCTCCATGCCGCCTCCGGCGCCGCAGGGGCCCCCGTCCCTGAAACGGGGCCGCGGGCCGGTGGAGATCGCCAATCTCTCCGCATTCGTTGTCCAGAATCCGGCGGAATGTGCCAGGGCAGTGCTGGTGGTCGATGGCTACAATGCCATCAAGGGGATGGCGGCTTGGAGGAGCATGGAAGGGAGGGACTTGGCCTTTGTCAGGAGCCGGTTCGTGCAACTACTGAGGGCAAGGGCAGGAGACTGGAGGGGTATAGAAGTGGTCTTCGATGGCACAGGCCGACTTGCAGAGGCTGATGAGGAGGGGAGGCTGTCAGTCGTGTTCACCAGCGACATCGGGGAGTCCCAGCGGGCCGACCGCTACATAGTGGAGAGGCTTCGCATCTTGAAGGAGCGCGAGGGCGCGGTCACATTTCTTGTGACCGCCGATCAGGGGCTCAGGGAGGAGGCCGCGCCATATTGTGACTATTTCGTGGATCCTCGATGGGCCGCCATCGCCTATCTGGCCCCGTGAGCCCGGTATGGCCGGAAGGGTTTAATCCCGTTTCTGCCGGAACGATATGGGATAGAAGCAAAGAAATATTGGTTTGGAGGAGGTTATGTCCGCGGTAAGAGCTTCTGGTTTCAAGGCTGTTGTGGTGATCCTGATACTGATGGCGTGGGGAGGAGATGGAGCGGTGGCGGGATGCTCCTTTGGAAACGCATTGAGCGTTTGCACTGAAAAGATGATATTGAAGACCATGCCCGAGGCCAGGGAGTTCAAGAAATATTACGGCTGGGACCTGCCGGATATGGTCAAGAGAGACGGCGATTACTACAAGTCCGAAGACGACAGCTATCATTATACCCGTCATTGGCAGGGTGGCCCCGGGGCTCATCCCGATATCACCATAGATATCGGTATGTACTGTGACTGGGGACATGCCACTCAAGAGTTCAAGAAGATGACCAAGTATTATCGGCAGGCGCGAAGTATAGGCATATACCGCAGCAAGAGTCCGGTAAGGCCCTTTTATGTGCTGCAATCAGGGCGTTTTCTGGTTACTATGTCCATCTTCTTCCCTGATAGCCGCTACGTCCCGGATATGTCCCGGGTGTTGTTGAATATAGAACAGCGATTGAACACCTTGCCCTGTTGGCAGATACAAGATCCTGATTGTCCAAAGCCTGGCAAACTGATCTGGTCTCCCAAAAATCCCAAGGTGGGTGACAAGGTGACGGTTAGGGCGGTGGGTTTCATCGATCGGGCGGGAGGCACGCTCTCATATACATGCTTTGTTTGGTTGCCAAATCCCTGGTTTCATACCGGCCTTATCCATAACGATGCCTGTTCCTTCGTTCCATCCCAGCCCGGCGATTATCATGCTTCATTTGAGGTGCAAAATGGAAAGTGTGGAGTTATCAGGAGCAAGAAAATCCATGTTTCCCCCGCTTCATCGAGTGGTGGAAATGGAGGCTCAGGCGGATCGACCGGAGGAGGTGGAGGGTCCCAGGGGTCAGGAGGAGGCTCCGGTGGCAGCGGCGGTGGCAGTGGAGGAGGGAACCAGCCGCCCCAGCCACCTCCCCCTCCGCAAAGCCTGGATGTCTCCATCTCCATGACCACCCCTCCCAGGTTGGTTGCCCCCGGTGGACAGGTATGCTTCCAGGCCAGGGTGACCGGAAGCGCAGGCGGTTCCATCTCGATGGCCTGGACCCTGGACGGCCGCCGGCTGGGTTGCACCGGAGCCTCATGTTGCTGGAAGTCTGCCACTCGTGGGCGTCACTCCATCTCTGTGGTCGCCTCCTCTGGCCCTTTGGTGGCCAGGGATTCCCTTCCGTTCACGGTCAGGCCGCGGCAGCGGCGCCAATCCCTCATCGCCAGGACCAGGTTTGTGGAGCGGCAGGACCTGGGCTTGCCCTGGAATTCGGGTTTAAGGAGCCAGTGGCGGCCCGGGCAGGAGATCTGCCTCCAGGGCCAGCTCTATCCCCTGGGGAAGAGGCACCGCTTCGATGTGTTCTGGCAGGACGACAGGGGAGCCACGGTGGCCTCCGACTCTTTTAGTCTGGGGCCTGGAAGGGACCTTGAGCTGGTCTCCTGCTTCCATATCGCCACCTCTGCACCATCGGGCCGGTGGCAGGTGAAGGTGGATGTGGACGGCCGGCCCGACACCTCCTTAACCTGGGTGGTCTTGAGCGGTCTCCCAGGTGATGCCATCAATCCTCCTCCCACAAGCGGCGGTGGGATGCGGCCTTGGCCACGGCCCAAGTCCAATCCCCTCAATCCTCCCTCGTCGGGCGTCACAGGGGGAGGTTCAGCCGGAGGCGGTGGAGGGGGCTGGCAGACGGTGCCACTCAACTGAGCCTGTTCATGCCGGGCGGTGCGGGCCGAAGCCGGTCTGCCTGAATCCCTCGTAGGCCACGATTCCCACGGCGGTTGAGAGGTTTATGCTCCTTACCCGTCCCCATATGGGGATGTGGTAAGTGCGGTGGCTGAAGCGGGTGATGAGTTCTTCAGGCAGCCCTTCTGTCTCCTTTCCGAAGAGGAGGAAGGAACCCGGCCTGTAAGGGGCCTCTGTGTAGGGGCGGGTTCCCTTCTTGGAGAACAGGAGGAGCTCCTCGTCTTCATATCGGCCGAGGAAGTTGTCAAGGCTCTTGTGCTCCACCACCTTGACGTGCTGCCAGTAGTCCAGGCCGGCACGTCTCAGGTGCTTGTCGTCGATGGAGAATCCCAGGGGATGGATTAGGTGCAAGGTGGATGAGGTCGCCGCGCAGAGCCTTGCGACGTTGCCGGTATTGGGGGGGATCTCCGGCTCTACCAGCACTATGTTGAATCCTGTGGCGGTTTCGGCCATCTATATTAAAAAGGAGGGGCGGCCTTGTGACCGCCCCTTGGAGTATCAGAATTCCAGTGCCATCTGGGAGAAGAAGAGGTTTCTATGGTTCCTGCCGTCGATGTCGTCGTCTTCGTAGTCGTCGTATAGGTAACCCAGGGAGAGGGTTATGCCCTCGTACAGCTCCTGGTTGAAGTTTATGCCGTATCTGGTCTCTGGATATCCGAGGGCTGCGGCCTCGCTGGAGCCGGCCAGCTTGAAGGCCACCTCCAGGGGCTTCCACCACTCGTAATTGAATCCGAACTCGATGTTCCATACAGACGGTGATGCTCCGCTGTCTCCATCGGGGATCTCGTAGCGGGAGAAGGAGTCGAGGGCGCTCATATATTCAACGCTGAGAAAGAGGCTGCGGTAGTGGATGTGCCCGTATATGTCCCATCCCGGTATTTCGTCCTCTATTTCTCCGCCCACTGCGTCGCTGAGGCCGTCAGAGTCGGCCAGATCGGAGATGAAGGAGGAACCCACGAGGAAGTTTACGCAGGTCTTGGGATCATGCTCGTGCTCATATTTGCTGCCCCGTTTGTAGAAACGCATATTGGCGAAGTCGAGGCCGCGCTCGAAGTGGAAGTCGAAGCCGTAGTCGGAGATGTGATTGTTGTCTCCTCTTTCATCTACATCGCCGTTGAATACATAGGCACTCAACGATAGCCCATCGCGGTCGTAACTTACCAGCACCGCCTTCTCGTTTATCTCTCCCATGATAAGAGAGAGGGGCACGTCGATGAACGGATCGTCGGGGAAGTGGGTGTTCAGCGAGCCGAAGGGAAGATACATCTTGCCCAAGGTCAGGCCCCAGGGCATCTCCCCGTTGTTCCCCAGGGTGATGGTCGCCATGTCCACATCGAGGCTGCTCTCGCTGTCCTCGAAAGTTGGGTCCTCGTAAAGAAGCACACCCTGCGCCTTGAGCCAGGGGGCCACCGAGATGTCCACGTCGAGTTCCAGCGTGGTCATGGCCAGATCGCTCTCGTCTTCGTTCCCTTCGTCGGTATCCACGTTCTGATACGCGGCGCCGAACTCCAGGATCCCGCCGATGTGCACCTTTTCGATCCACTGGTGCGCCGGCTCCATTCCCTGCACGGCCTGGCGCGGCTTCCCGGCCTCTTCATCCCGTTCGGCCTTGAGCCTGGCAAGCTCCTTTTCAACCTCCTGAAGCCGCTTGACCAGGGCCTTGTTCTGCTGGATAAGCGCCTTTACCTCCTTTTCCAGCTCCTCGGTGGAGGTGGCAAGCGCCGGAACAGCGGAGAACAGCAGGGCAAACAGCACGAAAAGAAACGGTCTCGCTCTCCCCTTCGTCATCTCTATCCCTCCTTTTTGGTGTTACGTTTATCATATTTTTGCTATTTGTAAAGCGGGCAGATCACTTTTCCAGCTTTTTCAGGCTGCGGACTATACTTTCGATGAACATATCGTCGATCTCAGGTATGAAACCCAGCCCCTTGAAATACCTCTCTCCCTTGTAGGTCACCTGGGTGGACTCCACCTCGAAGCCGGCCTTCTTCATCTCCAGTGCCCAGGAGAGCTCTCCATCGTCTCCGGGTTCTTGACCCATGATATCGTTCATTATATGGTCGCCCGCCACATACATGAAGGGAATGAACCGTATCCGCTTGCCAGGGCATTTCTTGGCGGTTTCCAGGGCGTAATCCCTGGTCACTATTCCTTCCACAGAACCTACGACAACATTGGTGTAGTGGAGTTTAAGCAGCCTGTCCAGGCCGAGATAGGTGATATTGGCCTGGTTGTCGGTCTCTCCGGTGCCGTGGGCCACCAGTACATTGCAGCCCTTTTCTGGCGGCAGGAAGTCCTTTGCCACGCTTTCCAGCACCTTCTCCATGCCTTCCCAGTGCAGCAGGAGCGGAGTCCCCACCTCTATCTCGAGGTTGAAGTCCTGAAAGGCCATCCTGAGCCCCTCCACCATCTTGAGCAGGCTTTCGTATTCTATCCCTGGAAAGATGTGCAACGGCTGTACAACTATCTTCCTATAGCCCTCGTTTTCGAGGTCTGAGATCACCTGGGCCACGCTCTTGTAGCGTTTCTTCAGTCCGGCCCTGGCAAATTTCTTATTTGCGCGTTCCCTGACTATCTCAGAGGTGAATGCCCATTCCACCCTCAGGCCGCGGTACTTGGCCGGAAGTTTTTTTCTCAGCTGTTCTTCGAAGAAGTCATAGGTCGCCCTGGCACGGGTCGTGGTGCCGAATGCCGCCACCACGATGGCGGGCTCCTTCTTGATGGTCATGGTCTTTAGCATGGCATCAGCCGTGCCGGTGAAAGCAGCAATCCAGCATACGTAAGCGGCAACAGTCCAACACAGAGTCCTTCTCATGGCAGTACCTCCACGAATGGTATTGTTGGCTGAACCGTGCCGACGGGGGAGATAGGGAAAGGGGTGCGGGCCGTTTTGCCGGTTATGCCGGAAACGCGCCCGTGGAGAGGTGTTCCTCCGCCCTTATCCGGGATCCTCGCCGGACAATTCAGGCCTTGCCCCGGTACAGGTATCCTGGCTTGTGGATCATCCCCTTTGCCGCGCCTTCCCATCGCCCCTGGCGACAGTGGCATCTTGCGGTAGGGTACCCACTTACAGTGGCGGGCCCGCTCCGGATTCTCACCGGATTCCCTGGACCCGGGGCCAAGCCAATATCACCGGTCTGGAGGAGGTTGTCAACACTTTCGGTCTCTTCGTGGCCGCCGCGGCCTTGACGCGGAGGAGTGGGCAGAATAAAAAACCACCATGAAAAATTGCACCTTTCCCCATCTGAAGATCGGAGACATCACTGCCCGGGTCCCGGTGATCCAGGGAGGAATGGGCGTAGGCATATCCATGTCGAGGCTGGCCACCGCTGTCGCCAGGGAGGGCGCCATCGGTGTGTTGGCTGCCGTGCATATAGGGCTGAACGAGCCGGACTTCAGCAAGAATCCTAGGAAGGCCACCTACCGCGCCTTGGAGAAGCAGATACAGGAGGTCAAGGAGGCGGTCCCAGACGGAATAGTGGGGGTCAACATCATGGTGGCGCTCACCGACTACGATCGGCTGGTGCGAATTGCCGCCGAGGCCGGTGCCGATCTCATCATCAGCGGCGCTGGCCTGCCCCTCAAGCTGCCCCAGCTCCTCCCGCCTGGCAGCAGCACCAAGCTGGTCCCGATAGTCTCTTCTGCCAGGGCCGCGGCCATCCTTTGCAAAAGATGGGGCGACCATTTCGATCATCCTCCGGATGCCCTCGTGGTGGAAGGCCCCCTGGCAGGCGGGCACCTGGGATTCCACGAGGACGAGCTGGACAAGGAGGAGTCGAGGGTGGAGAACATCCTGGTCCAGGTGGTGGAGGCGGTGAGGCCCTTCGAGGAGAAGTGGGGGATGAAGATCCCTGTCATAGCCGCAGGCGGCATATTCACGGGAGCGGACATACACGCGGCCCTGTCGCTTGGGGCCGCGGGAGTCCAGATGGGGACGCGGTTCGTGGCCACCGAAGAGTGCGATGCCTCAAGGGCGTTCAAGGAGGCATACGTCAGCGCTTCGCCCGAGGACATCACCATCATCAAGAGCCCTGTGGGGATGCCCGGCAGGGCGATAAAGGGGCCCTTCCTCGAAAAGGTGGCCCGCGGCGAGGCCCGTCCCAAGAGATGCCCCTACAAGTGTCTCAAGACCTGTAACTACAAGAAGGTTCCCTACTGCATAAGCGACGCCCTGATAAGTGCCCAGCGCGGCGACTTCGAACACGGTTTCGTGTTCAGCGGCGCCAATGCCTGGCGTGTGGAGAAGATAGTGACGGTCAAGGAGTTGGTGGCAGCCCTGGAGCAGGAGTACTGCGAGGCCCTGGAAGGCGCAGGCTAAAATCACTCCCTGTCGAGGACCTCGGTCCAGCCGTGGGTGTCCTCCAGTTCGCCGTACTGGATGGCGGTTATGGTGTCAAACAGCCTCTTTGCCACAGGACCGGTTTCTCCGCCGTTGATGGTTACCTCTTTCCCCTTGTAGTGGAGGGCGCCCACCGGAGAGATAACGGCCGCGGTGCCAGATCCGAAACACTCCTTGAGTTCACCGTTTGCCGCCTTCTCCATCACCTCGTCTATGGAGATGGTCCTCTCTTCCACCGGCATGCCCCATTCCCTGGCGAGCACCATCACGGTATCCCTCGTGACACCTGCCAGTATGCTGCCCGACAGTTGTGGAGTGACCAGGGTGTCTCCGATCACGAAGAAGATGTTCATGGTGCCCACTTCCTCGATGTTCTTCCTGGTCACGGCATCGAGCCACAGGACCTGGGTATAGCCCATCTCCTTGGCCTCTTCCGATGCCATGAGGCTGGCGGAATAGTTTCCGGCGGTCTTGGCCTCTCCTATCCCTCCTCTGACCGCCCTGACGAACTTCTCGGTCACAAAGATCTTGACCGGGTTGAAGCCCTCGGCGTAGTAGGCGGCCACAGGGCTGAGGATCACCGACAGCAGGTACTCCTTGGACGGCCGAACCCCCAGGAAGGGTTCGGTGGCCAGCATGAACGGCCTTATGTAGAGAGAGGTCCCCTTGGAAGTGGGTATCCAGCGGCGGTCCAGCAGGACGAGCTCCTTGATGGCATCGAGGAGAAAGCCTTCGTCCACCTCGGGCATACACATGCGCCATGCGGACCGGTTGAGCCGCCTCATGTTGTCGATGGCCCTGAACAACC
Source organism: Deltaproteobacteria bacterium (assembly GCA_015491585.1). Lineage (GTDB taxonomy): Bacteria > Desulfobacterota > Dissulfuribacteria > Dissulfuribacterales > S140-46 > S140-46. The sequence continues at coordinate 7,388 of WFVQ01000248.1, read as the reverse complement.
TGATCTTTCCGTCCACTCCATAATATGCCTTTAGGCCCTCGAATATGGACTGGCCGTAGTGGAGGACGCAAGCCGCAGGCGAGAGCCTGAAGTCCTCGAAGGGGACTATACGCGGGGAGTGCCAGCCCCGGCCCTCGTGGTACTCCATTACGAACATGTGATCCGAGAAGTGTATGCCAAAACCAAGTCCGTCTTGATCTGGAAGCGGTTTGCGCTGCCCTTCGGGCAATGGCGAGATGGATAGCTCCATGGCGTGGTCCCTCTGGCTGTGCGTAGTGATGGAATGGTCAAGAATACACCCTTTACGCGGGCCTGTCATCCCAGCTCGATGCCCAGGGCGCGTTTCATGGAGCCGCGCAGCTCTCCGGCCATGTTCCAGTTTGATATCCTCGCTTCCAGCCAGTCAAGGTTGGCCAGGAGCCCCTCAGTCTCTGCGGGCATCGCGAGTTCTGTGTCAGGAATCAGGAAGGTGATCCGGTCCATGCCTGCCGCTGCATAGCGTTCGATCACCGTCCGCTGCCCTGCGATAGCGGCGTGGGGATCGGCCCCTGCGAGCAGGAGCGAGGCCAGGAAGTAGCCGTTGTATAGTACCGGAGCCCTTGACAGGGATTCTTCACCGATGAAGGCCGCTGCGGCCTCTTCCCCTTTGGCGGACATGAGGTTCAGCAGGTGGGCATCCAGGGCCGGGAGCCTCTTCTCGTATTCCACGGCCAGGTGGGGTTCTCCCCCGATCTCTCCGGGATGGGGGCAGAAGGGGTGGTAATCCCCTCCGCTGGTCAGCGGGAAGCGCCGGCAGGCCAGGGGGCGGTAGGGATGGATCGAACAGAGCAGGTCGGTGCCGAAGGCCGGGCACGAAGAGGCCTCGCCGGGGATGATCCACTCCATGACGAAGGGCCGGCGGGGCCGCTGGGAGGAAAACTCTTCGCAGTCACCCACTGCTCCGAGCAGGAGGGTGGCAAAGAGCCGGTTGTCGGTCTCGCCGAGATAGGGCAGCCTCTTCACTGCCTCGCAGCATCGGGCAATACATTCTTGACATACGATCTTAGCCATTACCTGCCTCTTTCCCTGAGCCAGCGCTCCACGGCGGTGCTCCTGAAGCGGTCGGCCGGGCCCACCGTGTGGGGCCTGTATTGTAGCCACCGGCTTTCCTTCCTGGCGCAGAACCTCTCTCCATCTCCGGCCGAGACACAGATGTCCAGGATGGGCCGCACCACCACCAGCCTTCCTTGGAGCTCCTGGAACCTTACTGGCCAGTACCTCCTTTCGCCAAGCAGGCGGAACCATATACCCGGCTTCTCCTTCCCAGAGAACTTGTTGACCATCGACCCCTCTCCCCACATTTCATAGGGGCGGGCCAGCATGGAGAAGACGGTCTGTTCGACCTCTGAGCTTCCCTGCTCCGCAATGGCGAACCACTCCTCGTAGTCCGGCTCCTGGGGAAGCACCAGCTCCTGTCCGAGATCCAGGGGCTGCCAAACCGCATGGCAGACTTGGCAATCCACCAGTTCCATGTCTCCGGGGCGGTGGCCTGGACGGTCCAGGTTCATGGGATAGGAGACCCCTTCTCCCACATGGCATGCGGTGCACAACAGGGTGCCCTTCGGGGTGCAAGGCCCTCCTTGGTGGCAGTCCGTGCAGGCGAATCCCGCCTTCAGGTGGACGTCTGGAGTCATCTCGTGCCAGAGCGTGCCGAAGGGGCGTGGGAGGTGGCGCCCCTTGTAGAGGGGGGCGTCGAAGTCGGGCACGGTGTCCGCCTCTGCAAACCCGTAGTAGTCCCACCCGACGAACGAGGAGCGGTGGCAAGAGAGGCACATGGCGTCTCCTACCTTTGCGGTGAACTTGTGCGAATCCGGCCCCTCTGGCTGGGGCGAGGTGTGGCACGTGGCGCATCCGGTATTGTGGAGGGTCATCTCGTAGGAGTCGCCCTGCCAGTATGGATGGCACCTGAGGCAGCGGCGGGCCATCAAGTCGCCCACGATGGCCTCCCTGGATCCAGGCTTCCAGGGAGGCGAGGCCAGTTGTTCCAGCGTGGGAGGAGGAGAGTCGAAGAATGCCCTCCATATGGCCCCGATCTCGTCCTCGAGGGTGAAGTGGGGGTCGTCTTCGGCGGCCTTCACCTCCTTTGGGTGGCACTTGCCGCATGTGGCGGCCATGTTGGCCGGATGGCCAGGCCGTTTAACCAGGTTCCGGTGGGCCGAGGGAAGGGAGCTGGCGTTGCCGTCTCCCTGGTGGCAGGCAGTGCATCCGAAGTCGTGGCCGCCGTCTGGCTTGATGGCGTGGCAGGTCCCGCAGCCCCGCTCTATAAGCGGACTGTCTGCAAAGGGCGGAGAGCAGGCGGCCAGCATCGCCACTGCTGCCAGGAGTGGAACGAGGTGCCTGGGCATCCTATTCCGGTCTCTTGACCTCTGTACCGAAGAGGATGGTGCGTTTAGCGCCTGGGCTCAGCGAAAACTCCCATTCGGTCTTGCCGTTCTTGGCCTGGCGCGTCCACTTGGGTTGGCCCCATGCCTTCACCTCGATGTCGTCGTCGGAACTAAGGGGGGTGCGTTCCACCAGCACCACCCTCATGGGAGTGGAGTGGAGGTTCTCGATATCGTAGCGCCACTCCTTGATCTGGGTGATCCGGCTTCCCAGGAAGGGGCGCTTCGTGAACAGCTTCTCCACCTTCTTGGCCACCTTGATCCTGGTGTCCTCTCCGAAATAGATCTTTCTTTCCTGCCCCTTGGGAGCGGGTTCAAACCAGACGAATCCCACTGCAGAGGAGTCCAGGAAGAGCCTTGCAGAGGCCGGAGGCAGGTATTGCGGCGGTTTGACCGTGGCCGAAAGGAAGGGCGTAGCAGTGGCGTATCCGTCTATCTCCACCTTGAAGTCGTCCTTCATGGAGTACGAGAAGAGCTCCACCGGGATCTCCCTGCCGGCAGGGATGGAGATCTCCTCGGCCCGGTACACGTCCCTGGAGAAGGCCTCGACCCTCCTGGCCTGCTTGGCCCGCGTTCTGGCTGGCGCAGGAGCAGCCGCCATCATAAAGAGGGCTTCACCTTTGTCTTCGCGGGAAGAGGTTGTGAGGTAGTCTGGCCTGAAGGGGGGAGGCGATACCGCCTGGTTCTTGGGTGCTGTGAAGTAGTCTATCTCGATGGGACCCCAGTCTCTTCCAGTCGCCTGTTTGAGCAGGAGGGCCCCGGTGATGGTGATTCTCTTTTCTGATGTGTCGCCCTTTATCTTGTAGGTGAATTCCCGTTTCTGCAGGGAAATCGGATATCTGACCTCAAGGATGAACTTTTCCCTGGCCGTGCACTCCAGGCCGATCTCGAAGCGGGACTCCTGTGACGAGGCCATCTTCTCCTTTATGGCCTTGATCTCACGGTCCACTGCCTGAATCTTCTGGCCGATGGCATCGGATTGGTCGAGCAATGCCGGGATGCGCCTGCCCATGAGCTCCATGAGCTTGGCCACCTCGTCGGTTCCTGCTATGGGCTCGGGAAGGGGGAGCGATTTGAGCAGCTCCACCTGCTGCATGGTGCCTTCGAGGCGGTTGGTCAATTCTTTTCTCTTCTTTTCAAGCTCCTCCAGCCGCCTGGAGAGTTCCTGTTCGTCGGCCTTGCCCTCTCCGGTCTTGGAGAAGGCCTCGATGCGGCATGACTGGGGCGATACCGTGACTTCTACGTTGGAGGCCGCAACCGATCCTGGAAGGGAGAAGGAGAACGGGGTTCCAGTGCCGGTCCATTCAGCCTTGCCCGTCTCCACGAGCAGGGCGGCGTTGGGATAGATCTGCAGCGCCGACGGCACGAGTTCGATTCCGTGGGCTCCTGCCTGGGACATGGCCGGCGAGAGCAGGAAGAGTATGGCTAATAGGACACTATACATGGGAGATACCTCCTGGTAAGCGGGGTTACATTTGAGGGTGGCCTTGGGGGCACGCTCCGATTATAACTGGAGGGCCTGCGGTTTGTCCACGGCAGGTCCAGAATGCAAAGGGAGACAAGGGCATGGACCTGATTTCGGCTGTTGTGCTGGGAATACTTCAGGGGGTAACGGAGTTTCTGCCGGTATCGAGCTCCGGCCACCTCGTCATAGCGGAACACCTTTTCGGCCTCGAGGGCACGCCTCTCTCCTTCGATGTGGCCCTCCACATGGGGACGCTGCTGGCGGTATTGGTATATTTCAGGAAGGAGTGGCTCTCTATGGCAGGGGCCATGCTGCCTGGGGGCAGGGGCGGAGGCCGCAGGCAGGCCGTGTTGTTGCTGGTGGGCACTGTTCCGGCTGGAGCAGCGGGTTTCATGTTCGAGGACCAGGTGGAGTCGGTGTTGAGGTCGCCGTGGGTGGTGGTGGCCACCCTCTCCGCCGTGGCCCTGGTCATTGCCCTGGCGGAGTGGAGGGCGGCGCACTCCAGGGAACTGGGCTCCATGACGCTCAAGGACGCGGTCGCAATAGGCGCAGCCCAGGCGCTGGCCCTGGTTCCCGGGGTCTCCAGGAGCGGTATCACCATTGCAGCCGGCCTTTTTGCAGGATTGGGGCGCCAGGCCGCGGCGCGCTTCTCGTTTCTCCTGTCTGCGCCGGTCATAGCTGGGGCAGGGCTGCTTGAGGGGCTTAAGGTCATGGAAGCCGGCGCAGGGGGCGTGACTCCAGGGGCATATGCCGCTGGATTCCTGGCCTCCTCGTTGAGCGGCTACCTGGTCATTTCCCTGTTCATCTCCTTTTTGAGGCGTCACTCGCTCTATCCTTTCGTGATATATCGGCTGGTTTTGGCCGCTGCAGTGGCCTCCATCCTGGTCTGGAGGTGACGGTGTGGCGTGGGGTTTTGAAGAGGCGGTCTCCTACCTGGACGGATTCCAGTTCCACGGCTTCAGGCTTGGCCTGGAGCGCATGGAGGCCATCCTGGAGGCGTTGGGCCATCCGGAGCGCGCATACAGGGTGGTCCACGTGGCCGGCACAAACGGCAAGGGGTCAGTCTCCTCTCTGCTCGCGGCCATACTCTCCAGCGCTGGTTACAAGACCGGTCTCTACACCTCTCCCCACCTCAGTTCCGTGACCGAGCGGTTTCTGGTGGATGGACGTCCCATGCCAAGGGAGTGTTTCGCCCAGGAGGCCTTGGAGATAAAACGGCTCATCGAGCTGGGTTATGAGTTGAGCTATTTCGAATACACCACGGCCATAGCGATGAAGTGGTTCGCTGGGGAGGGGGTTGATATCGCGGTGTTAGAGACCGGCCTCGGCGGGCGGCTAGACGCCACCAACGTCGTCGTGCCCGAGGTGTCGGTCATAACCCCCATTGCGATGGATCATACGGCATACCTGGGGGGCACCCTGGCGGAGATCGCCGGAGAGAAGGCGGGGATCATCAAGCCCGGCAGGCCAGTTGTGAGTGCGGAGCAAGAGGCGGAGGCCCTCTTCGTGCTCATGGAGAGGGCCGGGGCCCTCGATGCGCCCCTATATATATATGATAGGGATTTTTCCGCTGTCCCAGGAGATGGCGGGCACCGGTTTTCGTTTTTCGGACGGAGGAAGAGTTTTGAGGGGCTCTGCCTGAATCTTCCGGGAGATCACCAGGTGAAGAATGGAGCCCTGGCCCTGGCCGCGGTGGAGGCGCTGGAGGAGGTTGGGCTCGCCGTCCCTGATGAGGCCGTGGCCGCTGGTTGCCGGTCGGTGCAGTGGCCGTGCAGGTGTGAACTGCTCCAGCTCCCAGGCGGAGAGACCGTCTTGCTGGACGGTGCCCACAACCCGCATGGCGTGGAGGCGATGAAGACCTTTCTCCGTGGGCTGGTCTCTGGCGGCATGCGTCCTGCCGCGTTGGTATGGGCATGTTCCGACGAAGGGGGAGGCAAGGATTTCGCAGGGATGTTCCAGGGCTTGGCGCCCATGTTTCCGCAGGTATGGATCACCGAACCACCCGGCCCCAGGAGCCCTGTGACCGTGGAACAGTGGCGGAAGGCCCTTGGGTATGGCGATGGCAGGGTGGCGCTCCTGGGTGACTGGCGGGCGGCGGTTGAGGCCGCATGCCGCGCCGCCTCTCCAGGGGAGCTGGTTGTGGTGGCAGGTTCTCTCTATCTGGCAGGCGCGGTAAGGGAGTTCCTGGTTTCGGAGGTGGGCGGCGTGCCCAAGTCCGTATGCAGTGGATGGATTAAATCCTGACCACTTTCGTTGCCAGGCTCATAGAGGTGACGATGTCGAGCATGTTGGTGGTGGCTCCTGCGCCGCTCTTCCCCATGAGCCCGTAGTGTTCCAGGCATGTTCCGCAGACCAGGATCTCTGCCCCCTTTTTCTCCAGGTCGGCCAGTATGGGGGCGGTCTCCGAGCCCTCTGCCGCAAGGGTGACCCCGGAGTTTACCAGTATTATCCTCCACAGCCCCTCCATCTCCTTCAGGGTGGCGAGGAAGTTGGCTATGAGCTTGGCCCCAAGCCCTTCGTCTCCCTCTCCCAGACGGCACGATGGTATGAAGACCAAGACCTTGTCATGGTCACGTGGCGCGGCTGCTTCCTGCTGGAACGACAGGTAGCACCGTCCAGGCGCAGCGGTTAAGGTGAATAGACCATCCTTTTCGCTCACCGAGACGCTCCACCCCTGGCTCTCCAGGAACCGCGAGACGTTTTGCCTGGCTGCCTCGTTGTCCACCACCACCTCCACGATCTCTCCGGGATGGGCCTCGATAAGCTCCTTTGCCTTCAATACCGGCTGGGGGCAGGCCATCCCCCGGCAGTCGGCCTTTGCTGTCATACCGTCTTCTCCTGTCATGGAGTATCTATCTATAGCGTAATTTTTACCACAGCGCCCCCTTCCCTGCCACTTTCTCCTGGCAGGGCGGTTACAATTTTTAGCCTTAAAGAGTTGCCTACCCTTTATTTTTTTATGCTAAATTTTTTTAAGCGTATTTTGAGACATGCACAACGCCTTGAGGCTAACCATGTGGAAATAATATTTTTCTTGCCGGAGACAATTTTTGTCATGTTTTAAAAAGGCGGCATCTTTCATGTAAAAATTTTAAAAAATAGACTTTTGTCGTAGAATATGGGGCATTATAGTAAATAATCGACGCAATATTGACAAAATCGCCTTATGGCATTAATTTGCATCTAATCGTGGACGGACGCCGTCAAGCGGTGTCCAGGTCGTTCAATTTTCCGCGCTTTCAGGAGGTGCCGTTATGAGGCAAAAGGTAACGGGGTTATGGTTGTTGGTGCTCACATTGGTGTTGGTGGCCAACCTTCCGGCAATGGCTGGTGACAAGAAGGGGGATAAGGTCGCTTCTGATTCGTCTGGTATAGTGATTACGAAGGCTGAGTGGGACCAGAAGAAGCAGAAGTTGGACGTGAAGGCTGAGGAGGGTAATGGTTCTTCCACGTTGACGGTGCATTATGGTGGTAATGACTACACGATGCAGTACAAGAAGGAC